>DNXM01000218.1:0-8155 GCA_003505905.1 Oscillospiraceae bacterium | reverse complement strand
ATGAGCGGCAGCCCCATTCTGCAAAACGGCAGATTGGTCGGCGCCGTAACCCATGTTTTTGTCAACGACCCCGAACAAGGTTACGCAATCTTTGCGGAAAGCATGATGAAAACCGCCAAGCAGCTGGCGCAGACAACCAACCGCAACGCAGCATGAAAAAGCGCATATAATGGTAATAATATTTTAGCGTTTTCGGGATTACCTTGCTACGAAATGGTAAAAAATGTAATTTTTTCAAGTTTTTCCATAAAAACCATTGCCAAAAATGTCATTTTATGGTAATATAAAGCTACCGAAAAACACGGAGGTAATAGAAATGGAAAAACAAAGAAAAATTCTACTCGCAGATGACAAATCCGAATATGCGGCACTTTGTGCGGAAACATTCCGCCGAGAGGGCTTTGAAGTGAAGACAACGGCAAAAGACGGTTCCGCCGTTCTTTCGAGCCTTGCAGAGGTTCAGCCCGATGTGCTGTTGATGGACGCTTTCATGGCGCATTTGGACGCTGTCGGTGTACTAAAGGTTCTGCCCACCGTTGAATGCGGCAAAAGACCGCTTGTTTTGGTTTTGTCCGGTGTGGACAGTGACGCACTGCAACAAGAGGTTCTTTCTGCGGGTGCCGACTACTATTTTATTAAACCGTTCAATCCCGAAGCCCTCGCACAGCGAATCAAACAACTGACCGTTCGGAGCCGCAACGGTCAGACGAACATAAAACAAACCGATTCATCCGACAGCTCGCTGGACAGCACCATCAGCGAAATCATGCACCAAATCGGCGTGCCTGCGCACATCAAGGGTTATCAGTATTTGCGCACCGCCATTCGCCTTTCGGTGGAAGACCCCGAGATGATTTCCGCTGTGACGAAAATCCTGTATCCGACGGTTGCCAAAACCTACCGCTCCACTTCCTCCCGCGTGGAAAGAGCCATTCGCCACGCCATTGAGGTTGCGTGGGACCGAGGCGATGTGGATGTGCTGTCCTCCTATTTCGGTTACACCATTCAGAACACAAGAGGCAAGCCGACCAACAGCGAATTCATTGCCATGATTGCCGACCGACTTCGCCTTCGTCAAAAAGCATCCTGAAAAATCAGCACCGCAGACGGTTTCGCCTGCGGTGCATCTCTATTGTATGGTATTATAATAAAAGTATTGCGAAAGCGGTTGGCTTTTGCTACAATTATTTCAGTTTCATATCCGCATAAATCGGGAAATGGTCGGACACATAGCGTCCGTCCACGCCGACGGTGACCGTGCGGTAATGAACAGGGTTCCAATCACCCGTATAGAGCACATAGTCAATGGTATGCTCTTTCATATTTTGAGGCTTGCAGTTGTGGAAGGTGCCGTACTTCACGCTGTCGGCACTTGTCAGCGAAGCATCTTTCAGTGAAGCAGTCATAATGCGATACGGCTCACTGTCCGGCAGAACATTCATATCGGCAGTAAAGACTGCCGGCATATCGCTGAATTTTTCACGAATAAATGCGAAAACCATTTCCGCTTCGTTTTTCTGCGCAACCGCACCGATATGGTCAAAGTGCGAATTGACATGAACAAAACGGGTGCCTGTTTGCTTATCCTCCAGTAAAGCGTAAGAGCAAACACGCTTGCAGTCGGCATCCCAACCGAAGGAGCTGACATCGGGTGTTTCGGAAAGCCAAAAGGTGTCGCTGTCGAGCACGGTGTACTTGTCCTTCAAATAAAACACCGCCGAATATTCGCCTTTGTTTCCGCCGTCACGGCCGATGCCGACATAATCGTACTGCGGTAAGCCGTCGGAAAGAACCTTCATCCATTCGGGAGTTGCTTCCTGCACGCCGATGGTGTCCGCCTGCGCCTGCGGCTGCAAAAGGAATTTTACCGCTAAATCACAACGGTCTTCCATTTCAACGCCATTGACATCCCCACAGCGAAGATTAAACGACATCACACGAATTACGCCGTTCTCTTTCGGTTCAAGGGGAATTTGAACGAACTCTTCTGCATTATAACAATCGCCTTTTTTACACATGAGTTTCACGCTCCGTTTCAAAAAATCATACACGCTTATCCTACCACAAAAGGAAAATTTGTCAACCGCAAAAGGAGAATTGCCATGTTCCCGCTTTCACGCTTTGTTCACGCTTTTTTGCACGAAACCGAAACGAAAAACGCAAAATTTGTCGGCACGGTGTCAGACGAAGCTTTTAACCCGAATGCTCGCTATGACCTGTCTGAAACGGCTGTGCTGAAAAAGGAAAAGGACAAGGATTTTATTATCTTGAATATCACCGACCCACATTTTTCCGATTATGATATTCGCACGCTTCTGGCAATTCCCGCCGCACGAACGATTCGCCGTTTGGTGCGTCAAGTCAAGCCCGATTTGATTACAGTAACGGGTGACATGGTGTGCGGTGCTTCGACAAGGCTTTCGGTCGACCGATTCACCGCACTTATGGATAGCTTTCACATTCCGTGGGCACCGATGTTCGGCAACCACGATGCAGAATCGAACTGCGACCGCAATTTTTTGGCAGAACATTTGCAGCAAAGCCAATACTGCCTGCTTCAAAAAGGCGACCCTGCAATGGGCGAGGGAAATTATATTGTCAACATCACGGAAGATGACCGCCTTGTTGAATCGCTGATTCTCATTGACACGCAGACCAACCACAACATTGAAAAGCAAAAGCAGTGGATGGCTTGGGCGGCACAGGGTGCAAAGGAGCTTTCCGACGGGCAGGCGCAGGTGTCGGTGTTCGGTCACATTCCGTTCGCACAGTATCAAGCTGCCTATGACGAAGCGTGGGACGAAAAAAGCAAAAAATGGCGCAACGAATTCGGCGCAAGCGGACGAGCCTTTGAACGCATTTGCTGCCATCGCAACCAAGACGGCTCGCCGATTGAATTCGGCTATTTTGATGTGATTAAAAAAGCGGAAAATATTCCCTTTGTTTTTTGCGGGCACGAGCACATGAACAATTTTTCGCTTGTCTATGACGGTGTTCGTTTGACCTACACCTTAAAAGTCGGCAAGGGCTCGGGCTATCAATCCGGCTTCAACGGCGGCACGGTTATCACCGTCGGTTCAAGCGGAATTCAAAGAGCCGAGCATCGCTATATTCACGGCTTTTTCACGAAAACCGAATCGGTTTTTTGACTTGTATTTTCTTCCTTTTTTGCCATGTTTTTTGCATTGACCCAAACGCAAAGAAATGTTAGCATGACATTGTCGAAAGACGAAAAAACACATCGAAAAGGAAGGAAAGATGCACATGAACAAAAAGAAATGGTTGAGCCTGTTGATGGCGGTTGTGCTTTGCATGAGCATGGCACTCGGTGCCATGGCGACCCCGGCGGAAGACAGTTCGCTGCCCGAGCAAGGCAATCAAGAGGGGTCGAGCCGGGAGCCTGTTTCCGAAATTGACACCGGTTTCAGCAAAACCGACATTGTCACGGCAATCATGAGAGCGCTCGGTTCGGTTGACCTGGCTGAAATCAAGGATTCGCTCAACGACATCAACGAAGCTCTTGGTCTGCCCCGTGTGGAAGATTTCACCGACATGGCAGCCTATGCGGATGCGCTGTATGAAAAGTTTGAGGAGCTCGGTATCAGCTACGACGGCATCATCAACTCCGTCACCTCAAGCGAATTCATTCAATGGGTCAACGACATTCTTTTCAAGCCCGACAACAAACCGACCACTGCGACACCGGTCAAGGATGACAAAAACGATAACCAAGAGCAAAACGGTTCCGTCACCAGCCCCGACACCGGTATTTCTTATTCCGCTGTCAGCGTTGCCGCTGTTACGCTCATGCTCTCGCTCGGCGTTGCTGTTCTGCTGAAGAAAAGAGGGATTTACGCCGAATAAAAGTTTGACCTTTTGCCCAAAATAACTCCTGTTGAAAGGCCGTATCGGAAGTTCCGTGCTTTCGATACGGTTTTTTGTTGCGCTTTGATGAAAGGTGAAAGAACGAGAAAATAAAAGATATTTCAAGAAATCAAGAGCTATTTTGAAATTTCGCTCGTTATTCCGATTTGTTTGACCTTTTTTGACCTTTGACGAAAAGTCAAAGAAAGTGTAGACTATGGTCAAAGTCAAAGATAGTCAAAGTCAAATCGAGGTAACAAAAAATGAACATCAGTAATCATATTGCACAGCTCATTTTGGATATGATTGAACAAGACGGCGGAAGTGCCGAGATGAAGCGCAACGATTTAGCGCAGATGATTGGCTGTGTGCCAAGCCAAATCAATTATGTCATTTCATCCCGTTTCACGCCCGAACACGGCTACATTGTCGAAAGTCGACGAGGCGGCGGCGGTTATATCCGCATCACCCGTGCCAATTACAACACACCGAACGCCGTTGTGATGCACGCGGTCAACGCCATCGGTTCAGCGATTGACGAGCGAAGCGCCAAGGCACACATCGTCAACCTCAACCACGCTTCGATTTTGTCGGTGGAAACCGCAAAAATCATGCTCGCCGCCGTGAGCGACAGCTGTTACCGTGAAATCACACCGCAGCAGCGGGACGCCGTTCGTGCCGCCATTCTCAAACAGATGCTTATGCAAGCATTAGAATAAAAGGAATTTAGGAGGAAAATGTTATGTTGTGTGAAAATTGTAACCGTGCCGAAGCAACCACCCACATCAAACGTGTGGTCAACGGCGAAACGACCGAGCACCATCTGTGCAACGCCTGCGCCAACGAGTTGGGCTACACCGATATGTTTTCCGGCTTTGCTCCGTTGAGCCTGAGCGACTTTTTCGGAGACCTGCTCGGTGACATGAACCGAAAAGCCATCAGTTCAACGGCGGTAACCCGTTGCCCCAAATGCGGCAACTCGTTCCACGACATTGTTCGGGAGAGCAAGCTCGGCTGTGCCGAATGCTACCGCACTTTTTACGACAAGCTCAAGCCGTCCTTAGAACGCATTCACGGCCGTGTGATGCACAACGGCAAGCGCATTGATGTCAAGCCGGAGGTACGCAAAGAGCCGACAAAGGAAGAACGCATCGAGCTGTTGAAAAACAAGCTTGAGCAAGCCATTCAAACGCAGGAATTTGAGCAGGCCGCCAAACTGCGTGACGAAATCAAAGCCTTGGAAAACGGCTGAGGAAGGAGAGAGAACCGTGAGCAAATGGTATAAAAACGGCGGAGAAAAAAGCGAAGTAGTTGTCAGCACCCGTGTGCGTTTGGCAAGAAACCTGGAGGAGTATCCGTTCCCTGCAAAGCTGGATTCCGCAGGAAAAAAGCAAATCAACAATTTGGTCAAGGATGCCCTGCTCGGCAACACGGAGGATGAATTGAGCTTCATTGAAATGGAATCGCTTTCCCGTGCGCAAACCATATCGTTGGCAGAGCGTCACCTCATCAGCCCTGAATTTACGGGCAGCGGCGTCGGTCATGCGCTGTTGCTGAGCGATGACGAATCGGTGAGCATCATGCTGTGCGAAGAGGATCATATCCGCATTCAGGTCATGGAAGCCGGGCTTGCGCTCGATTCCGCCTATGAGCGAGCCGACAGAATCGACAATGTGTTGTCCGCACGACTGCCGCTTGCCTTTGATGAACGCATCGGCTATCTGACACAATGCCCGACCAATCTCGGCACCGCCATGCGTGCCTCGGTCATGCTTCACCTGCCCGCATTGGGCAGAAGCGGACAAATCGCCAAAATTTCCGCCACCGTTTCCAAGCTCGGCTTGATTATCCGCGGTTGTTACGGCGAAGGCTCCTCCCCCAACGGAGACCTTTACCAGTTGAGCAATCAGGTTACGCTCGGCATCAGCGAAAAAACCGCCATCGACAACCTCAAATCCATCACACAGCAGTTGGTATCGCAGGAGCTTGCCATGCGGGAACGAATGCTAAACAATCCCGTTTGGGAGGATAAAGTGTACCGTTCTTTGGGCATATTAAAATCAGCACGACTGCTCAGCTGTGAGGAGTTTATGAATTTAGCCTCTTTGGTGCGCATGGGTGCGGCACAGGGCATATTCGACATTCCGACCGAAAAAATCGGCGAACTGTTTGTGGATATGCAGCCTGCCACCATCAACGCAAGAGAAGGAAAGAATTTGGAAGCATCGCAACGGGATGCCATCCGTGCCAAGGCCGTGCGTGAAGCACTTTGCTGACACATAGCATCCCTTTCGGAAGGAGTGAATGTTTATGTACAGCTTTACCGGTTTTACGGAAAAAGCCAATGAAGCCCTCAACAACGCCATTGAATCCGCCGAGAATTTGGGTCACACCTATGTGGGCAGTGAGCATCTGCTTGTCGGACTGTTAAAGGTCGAAGGCGGTGTTGCCTCGGCGGCACTCAACGGCAGAGGGATTACCGCCGATGCGGTGGAGAGCGTGTTGAAAACCACGGTCGGCATCGGCACCCCAACCGTTCTCATGCCCTCGGATTTTACGCCGAGGCTCAAATATATCATCGAGCTTGCCCTGGAAGCCGCCCGTTCCATGGGGCACGCCTACACGGGCACCGAGCATTTGCTGATTTCGTTAATTAAGGAAGGCTCGAATGTTGCCGTGAATCTGTTGGAGCGTCTGGGCGCATCGCCCTCGGATATTCTCAGCGACACGGTGAAAAGCCTCGGTGCGCCGAACAAACAGACCTCCGCCAAGCAGGGCGGAAAGCAAAACGAAAAAAGCGAAACGCCGACCCTCGACCAATTCGGCAGGGAATTGACGCAGCTTGCCCGTGAGCACAAAATCGACCCCGTTATCGGCAGAGAAAAAGAGATTGAACGGGTTATTCAAATCCTCAGCCGACGCACAAAAAACAACCCGTGCTTAATCGGTGAACCCGGTGTCGGCAAGACCGCCATCGCCGAAGGTCTTGCGTTGAAAATTGCCGACGGAGAAGTGCCCGACACCCTCGGCGGCAAACGGCTTGTGTCGTTGGATTTAACGGGCATGGTGGCAGGCACAAAATACCGCGGTGACTTTGAAGAGCGCATCAAATCCGCTCTTGACGAGGTGAAGAAAAGCGGAAATGTCATTTTGTTCATTGACGAACTGCACACCCTCATCGGTGCAGGCTCGGCGGAAGGTGCGGTGGATGCCGCCAACATTCTCAAGCCGTCCTTGGCTCGTGGTGAGATACAGGTCATCGGCGCAACCACGCTTGACGAATACCGCAAGCACATTGAAAAAGACGCCGCCTTGGAACGCCGTTTTCAGCCTGTAACGGTTGGCGAGCCGAGCGAAGAGGAAGCTGTTCGGATTTTGAACGGTCTGCGTGACAAATACGAAGCTCACCACAAGGTGCGCATTACAGACGAAGCGTTGGAAGCGGCGGTGAAAATGTCGGTGCGCTACATCGGCGACCGCTTTTTACCCGACAAAGCCATTGACTTGGTGGATGAAGCCGCCTCAAAGGTGCGCCTGCGTGCGTTCTCGACACCGCCCGAATTAAAAGATTTGGAAGCCAAAATCAAGAGCATTGAAGACGAAATGGCAAGTGCCGTCACAGCGCAAAACTTTGAGCTTGCCGCCAAGCTGCGGGACGAAAAGCGTGACATGGACAAGACGCTCAAAGAAGAAAAAGCCGCATGGCAGCAACGCAGCTCGGGGCTTGCAGGCGAAGTGACCGCCGATGAAATTGCCGAAATCGTTTCGGGCTGGACGGGAATCCCCGTCGTTGAACTGACCCAAGAAGAAAGCGAACGGCTGTTGAACATGGAAAGCGAACTGCACCGCCGTATTGTCGGGCAGGACGAAGCCGTGCAGGCTGTATCCCGAGCCATTCGGCGCAGTCGTGTCGGGTTAAAAGACCCAAAACGGCCCACAGGCTCTTTCATCTTTTTGGGTCCGACAGGTGTCGGCAAAACCGAGCTTTGCAAAGCGCTTGCCTCCTCGCTGTTCGGCGATGAAAACGCCATGATTCGTCTGGATATGTCCGAATATATGGAAAAGCACAGTGTTTCCAAGCTGGTTGGTTCTCCTCCCGGTTATGTTGGCTACGAGGAGGGCGGTCAGCTCAGTGAAAAAGTGAGAAGAAATCCTTATTCGGTAATCCTGTTTGACGAAATTGAAAAGGCTCACCCGGATGTATTCAACTTGATGTTGCAAATACTAGATGATGGACGACTAACTGACGCAAAAGGCAGAATGGTTGATTTTAAAAATACAATTATTATTA
>DNXM01000132.1:1012-4299 GCA_003505905.1 Oscillospiraceae bacterium | reverse complement strand
TGCCGATTTTCCACGGGGTGAACAAGGGCTGTAATTTCTGATCCATAATCATAACCTCCTGCATATCATGCGGAATTTTATTTACACAACAAATGCCTGCCGAAAGGCAAAAACATCTGCATAAACTTTACCACAAAAGCATGGGTATCGTCAAGCAATATCCTCAAGAATTATAAACATTTGAGCATAAAGTCCGCTGTTTTCGACCGAAATTCGCCCGATTCGGGTGTTCACAAGCAAAATAAAGTGTGCTATACTGTCCTTATCTCATTTGTATTCGGAAAAGAGGACAAGCCGTGAAGAAAGACACCGCCGTTGTTAACGGCATTGAAATGCGCTATGCCCGTTTCGGCACAGGCAAAAAGAACCTGCTCATTATTGCGGGAATATCCCTAACCGATGTGGTCGATTCCGCACCGTCCGTTGCCCGAATGTATCGGCGGTTCACAAACGACTACACGGTCTATCTCTTCGGTCGGCGCAGCAATCCGCCCGGAAGGTATTCACTCAAAGAAATGGCAAACGACCTCAAAACGGTATTGGATTTTCTCGGCATAGCCCAAGCGGATATCACCGGTGTATCACAGGGCGGCATGATTGCCATGATTTTGGCATCGCTTTACCCCGAATCGGTCGGGCGATTGATTTTAACCTCGACCTCTGCCTGCCGCAACGAGGCTTCCGACCGCATCATGCGGCAATGGGTGCGGCTTTCCGAAAGCACCGACAACGAAGCACTGGTTCGCAGCATGATTGAGGGCATCTATGCGCCGAACACCATTGAAAAATACGGCGAAATGTTCGTGGAAATGAACCGCAACCTCACGGCGCAGGAACGAAAGCTGTTTGAAATCATAGCAACTTCCCTGCTGGATTTTGATTTAAGAAGCTATTTGCCGAGCATTCAAGCCAAAACACTTGTGGTCGGATGTAAGGGTGACCGAGCGTTGGGAGTCGAACCGTCTGTGTACCTCGCCGAAGCACTGTCGGCAAAGTTGGTTGTGTTCGGCGAAGAATACGGTCACGCCGTGTATGACGAAGCCCCGGATTATTTGGACTGTGTTTTTGACTTTTTGCACGAGGAGAATGATGCGCCGTAAAGAATTGCTTTTGCTTGCACTGATTTTTGCAGATTAACGATAATCCCCCCTTTCCTGCGATACAGTGTATTACATCACAAATTAATAGGTGCAAACGCCACCACAAAAAAACTTTCAGAAGCAGAGAAAGCAAGAATGTCCAACAGGATTTCCCCGTGTTGAGAGCTTGCGTATCTGCTTCTTTTTTTCGTCAAGTTTTCCTGTTCGGATAAAGTGCAACGCCTTGCCCTTGCGCCATCGGTGCATCTTTTGGTTCCGGCAGGGACGCAGATTGAAAAGAACGATTTTGTTTCGGTTTCGGAGCATAAATTATCGAATAAAACATAGGAGGTTAGAACATGGCAAAAGACACCTTTTCGGCAGAGATGATACCGAAATTTCACCAACACCTGTTGAATGAGGAAAAAAGCAGTGCGACCGTAGAAAAGTACATCCGGGATGTTAAGGCATTCCTCCGCTTCGCAGACGGCGCCGAAATCGGCAAGGATACGGTAATTGCGTATAAGCAAAAGCTAATCAACAAGAATTACGCAATTCGCAGCATTAACTCAATTTTGGCTTCCGTCAACAGCCTGCTCTGCTTTATCGGTCGCTATGACTGTAGGGTTAAAAGCCTGAGGATGCAGCGAGAAATTTACTGTTCGGCGAAAAAAGAGCTGTCAAAAGAAGAATATCTACGGCTGGTTAATGCCGCAAAAGAAAAGAAGAATGAGCGTCTTGCACTCATTCTTCAAACAATTTGCGGCACGGGAATCCGAGTAAGCGAATTGCAGTTCATTACGGTTGAGTCGGTAAAGCGAGGCTTTGCAAGGGTCAACTGCAAGGGAAAAACAAGAACCGTTATGATTGTCAGCCGTTTACAAAAAAGCTAAAAAAGTTTGCACAGAAAAAACACATTGTTTCGGGCTCTGTTTTCATTACCAAGAACGGCAATTCAATCAGCCGAACAAACATATGGCGTGAAATGAAAGCACTGTGCAAGCAGGCGAATGTATGCTCCGACAAAGTCTTTCCCCATAACCTGCGGCATCTGTTTGCCCGAACCTTTTACAGCCGTGAAAACGACCTTGTCATGTTGGCGGATATCTTGGGACACAGTTCAATCAACACAACGCGGATTTATACCGTTTCATCGGGTGAGGAGCATCGGAAAAAGCTTGAGAATATGCGGCTGGTAATATGACGGCAAAAAGACCGATAAAGGAGGATGACATAATTGGCGTTATGTTGCAAAAGTCAAAATAATTTGTAAAAAAATGTCTGATTTTTGTTTATTATAACCTGCTTTTCAAAAAAAATCAACACTTCTTGTATAAATAATTTTTCAAATTGAAATTCAATTTATATGGAACACCTTTTCTTTATTTGCGTAGAGAAAGGGTTACTTGTCGTTTCACAGATAAAGTCCGGTTACCCCCGGGCTTTATTTTTTTCACGGCAAATGCAAAATGCAACATAACGCCAATTATGTGATGAATATCCGTAAATAATTATTTATCGGTTTGTATTCGAATACATTCATCGGCTCATGCCTTCCGTTTTCTCCGTCAAATTGTGCCATACGGACCGAAAATGCAGATTCGACTGCCAAAAATGCAGATATTCGTGAATTTTTTTGTTTTTCCGCTATAGTGAACACGTACCTCACAAAAGTGATTTGCAAGGCACAAATTCATTTCAGGAAAGCAAGGTGATAAAAGGTGTCCGAAAGAAAAACAGTTGTCTGTGAATTGCAAACGAAGGAATGTGAGGAGCAGCCTCCGACCGAACACAAATCAATAACAACCGGGCAAGCGGTTTGTGCAGACAAGACAAGCGATTCGGATTTGTTTGACATAGAGGAAAGTTTGGATTTCGTTGAGCAAATTTTGCCCCGAGTAAGCCTTTCATCGGAGCAAAAAGAACGAATCAGAGAATTAACGGAACAAATCCGCAAAAGATATGATGACCCGTATTTGAATGTTTCCTTGGTCAGTGATTTCAGCAGCGGCAAAAGCACCCTTATCAACGCACTTCTCGGCGTTCATCTGTTGAAAACCTCTCACGAAGCAACAACAGCCGTTCCGACCTATATACAGTCCACGCAGGATGAAAACCCGACTGTTACGATTCAAACGCATGACGGGCAAAGCTTCTCATTGGAAAACGAACAGGAAAAAAGCCAATTGGAACAGCTGCTCGGCTTTT
>DNXM01000132.1:711-987 GCA_003505905.1 Oscillospiraceae bacterium | reverse complement strand
CCTACCGAAAGATTGTTCGGAACAAATTGCCCTGCTCACAACGGATTTGGCTTTCAAAACGCACGGCATTTCAACGGTTCGGGAGCATCTTCAAGCGGTCTTTGTTCATGTGCCGCATTGCGGCGACACCGAAAAAATCCGCATCATTGACACACCAGGCGTCAATCCGGGCACCGAAACGGCTCAGCATCATGTGCAGCGCACCATCGGCATACTACAGAATACGGCAGATGCGGCTGTGTTTCTGTTTCCCGCTCACCAAGCCTACACCGACGG
>DNXM01000132.1:0-613 GCA_003505905.1 Oscillospiraceae bacterium | reverse complement strand
GGATTGACCGAAGCTCTCGGAATCGAAAATCCATTTGATGAAACCGGAGAAAAAAACGAAACAGACGAAATGCGTGAAGAAAAGCTCGCCGAAATTATGAGCGATGTCTTCACCGATGATGTTGTTGAGTCCTGGGACAGCCTGACGGACGAACAGAGGAATGAACTGCTTGATGAGTATTATACACGAGCAGGCGAAGAGCTTGGAATCACCGCCACACATGTGTATTACGAGGATATCCATTCCATCTACCCCGGTACGGATGGATACAGCCAGGGTGACGGAACGGTCCATGTTGACAGCTCGCTGTCATTTGCCGATACACTCAATACCGTAACACACGAAATGCGCCATCAGTTCCAGTCGGAAGCGATTGCAAACCCCGAAAAATTCCCGGATATTTCCGAAGAAACCATTCAACGCTGGCAATATGAGTGCGATAACTACATCAACGGCGACTACGATTTAGAGGCATATGCGAACCAATTGATTGAGATTGACGCAAGAGGCTTTGCCGAAAGCATCGTAGATAAATACAGCGAAGAATTATCGCTGTAACGAATTTCAAATGAAGTAAAATAATGTTTTGAAATGATAAGGGGATAAAGAATAT
>DNXM01000052.1 GCA_003505905.1 Oscillospiraceae bacterium | reverse complement strand
AACATCCTTGTCTGCCTTGACCGTTGCGTTCAGGTCACGGTAGTTGGTCATCAAATATTTCGGGTCATGGATTGTATCGTATGAGAAAATAAAGGTCGGAACATCTTGGAATTCGCCCTTGTGCTGTTCGCACCAAGCCTTGGCGCCTCTCAAGCCTGCTTCCTCGGAGCCGGTAAGGATGACGCCGACTTCGGTGTTTTCCAAATCGATGCCCTCGTCCTTGAGTGCCTTGAGCAGGGCAATGCCCATATAACAGCCGGAGAGATTGTCGTTTGCGCCGTCAACAACGCGCTTTTTGTTCCACATAAAATACATACCGATGAAGAACGGAACAAAGAGCAAGCCCCACAGGGCGCAGGTTTTTAAGGTGCCGTCCTGCAAACCGTTGACTGAAAGACCGTATTTTGCAATGCCGATGACGGAAAGAATGAGATAATAAAGTGCGCCGACAGCGGAAATGATGGCGTGACCTTCAAAGCCGACACCGCCGAGAGCGTAGTTGACGGGCCATTCCCAAGCGGCGTCGGGATGACCGTTGAAGAAAACACGCCTTTTCACTTCGCCCGTGCAGCTTTTAATCGCAGTGACATTGTGACCGATTTTCTTTTTGAAAAACGGATCCATCAGCTTTTTGTATGTACCGAACTGGATGAAGGCAATCGCAAAGCCGGCGGCAATGAGAATTGCGCTGAGCAGATTCGAGAAGAAGAACAGGGAAAGCATGGCGAGGAAAATGAATGTGAATGTGAAATAAATCCAGCCGAAGAAAGAACCGGGATGCTCTTCAAAGGATTCAACGCTGACCTTTTCACAGCCGCAGTCGTTCTTCAGCACCTCCGCCATGTATTCGCAGGCGATTTTTTCGCCTTCCGAACCGGGGTCACGCTTGGGCATATCTTTGCAGATATGAGTGATTTCGTCAATCATGTACTGCGCAGATTTCTGTTTGTTTGCAATTAGTTTGTCGAGTTTCAAAAGACAGCACCTCACAAAAAATAGTAAAAGAATTTTATCACACGATGTGCGAAAAATCAATTAACGATTCGTGAATATTTCCGATTTTACAGAAATATTCGGCGAAATTTTACACACTTCCCATAAATTTGCCTCAAAAACGGCAGCTCGCCTGTTGTCGACAGCCCGAACGGCTTGCGGAAAGCATGGATAAAGTCCCATCTCATCGGTCAACAAAAAAGCCCTGAAGGAGCTTCCTTCGGGGCTGGTGTGCGTTGGAATTATTCGTCGGTCTTCGGAACGGAGGCATCACACTTAATCAGGGTGGCATCCTTGCCGCTTCCGCTCTGCTTCCAAATCTGATTGCTCTTGGGATTGTAAAGCTTGAAGCCGTCACTCTTGTGGGAAGAGTAGCCCAAAATCGAAATTCTCGCCATGAGCGGAGAAATCAAATAGGGCAGGAACATACCGGGCACGGAATTCCAAATGCGGAACGCCGCCCAAGTGCAGTTGTGGAAATAAGACCAAGAGTTGGAATTCAAAATTTTGTTGCTGACCTTTTCAAGCTGCTTTGCCGTCAGGTTCTTTTGCAAATAAGCAAACACAAAGGTGTTGGCTTTGTTGTAACGGTAGCCCTCGGCGTTGTAGTAAAGACCCTTCGGGCTGCTTCCGTCGGTCGGGCCGACGATGGAATAACCGAATGTGCCAATGGTGACACCTTGGTCTTTGGGCAAATCGTAACAACCGACACGGATGGTGGATTTGGTCAGGTTTTTGATGTAAATCCATGTGTGACCGTCAAGGCTGTGGTTACGGTCCATCTGACAAACATACATGGTGGCGACATAAACCTTTTCTTCATCGGACTTCTTGAACACGGCTGCGGAAGCAAAAGTAGACAAGCTGCCGAGCAAAAGAGCGAATGTCAGCACAACGGCGATAATTCTTTTCATTTACGAATCCTCCTGTATTTTTTCTATAGTATAACACTCTGCAGCAGGCTTGTCAATCGAAATATAAAGTTTCTTTTGTTTTTCATGAACAATCTATTGGTAAGTGTTGCTTAATTCTTCTGCTTTCTTGACACGGTGTTCTGCATCGTATAAAATAAACGGGATTGATGAAGGAGTGATTGAGATGGCATCGTCTGATTTCGGCATTTTTTTAGGTGACATTTCGCTATGGGAGATTGACCTGTTCACGAAGAATCCGATGAAAGCACAAAAAAGAGTGCTGAAAAAAATCCTGCGCCGCAACAAAAACTGCGAGCTTGGCAAAAAGCTGAATCTCGCTTCGGTGAAAAGCATCGAGGATTATCAAAAAACCGTGCCGTTGTCCACTTACGCCGATTATGAGCCGTATGTCGAACGGATGATTCACAATCGGGAAGACCGCTTGATGTATTCGGGCCGCAATATTCGCTACTGTTCATCCTCCGGCTCGGTCGGCAAGCCGAAAATTTTGCCCAAGGGTGTCAGTGATTTGTGGAAGATGCAGTGCATCGGCTTTTCCGTCAGCGTGGCGGTGGCGAACCGTTGGCTAAAACAGCACGGCAAAAAGCTGCCGGCTTCCATGGGACCGTTGGTTCTCATCCTTTCGGGTCACCCGTTGGAGGACGGCAAGCGCTGCAACGGCGCCGGCCAGGTTCCACTGACTTACCTCAAGCCGATTATGCGCACGTTCTGCACCTCGCCCTATTCTTTGCTTTGCCCCGAGCATGAGGAGCTGTTGGATACTTCCTATTTACAGCTGCGCTTTGCGCTGGAAAACCGTAAGGTGACCTATTTAGGCTCGATTGTCGTCACGCTTTTGACAACCATGTTCGACTATCTTGAGGAAAATTGGCAGATGCTCTGCGATGACATCGAAAAGGGCATCATTAACCCCGATATCAAATGCACGCCCGAACTGCGCGCCGAATATTCCAAAATGTTCAAGCCGAACCCGAAGCGTGCGGCGGAACTGCGTCGGGAATTTGAAAAAGGCTTCGATACGCCGATTGCGCCCCGTATTTGGCCGAAATTGACTTGGGCATACGGCATGATGGGCTCAAGCTTGGCGGTTTATATCGAAAAATTGAGAAAATCCGTGGGCGATTTGCCGCTGCACAACATGGGCTATGCGGCGGCAGAGGGCTTTTTTGCCGCTCCCGTGGAGCTGAACTGCAACGACAGCTGTTTGCTTCCGCACTGCATTTTTTTCGAGTTCCTGCCTGTGGCAGAGGGTGAGGAAAAGGCGCAGGAGAATGTTAAGCCGCTGCTGATTGACGAGCTGGAGGTCGGCAAGGATTACGAGCTGGTCGTTTCCAACTTTTCCGGTTTGTATCGTTACAAGATGGAGGATGTTGTCCATGTGACGGGAATGTACAACAACACGCCCCGGGTGGAATTGCTCTACCGTCAAAACTTGAGCATGAATGTCGCCAACGAAAAAACGACCACGCAGATGGTGGATGCGGCGGCAACGGCGATGGCTGAAAAGTGTGGCGTCGGCTTTGTCGGCTACAGCTTTTATGCCGATTATTCGACCAATCCGCCTCGTTACTGTATGCTGACGGAACCCGAAAAGCAGGTGGATGAAGCACTTCGTCAACAGATGATTGAGCAGTTGGATGAAGAACTGAAGGGCGTCAACGAAAAGTATTTTAAATACAGACGCTGGGGTATGCTCAACACGCCCGAAATTCTGATTTTGAAAGAAAAAACCTATTGGGAATATCGGGAATCGTTGCGCAGCAAAGGCGTTGTGCTCAACCAAATCAAGCCCGTCACCGTCATCAACTCCGAAGAGCGAAAAGAGTTTTTCTTCTCTCATGTTGTGACCGAGGATTCCTCGACCCTGCAAGAGTGGAAAAACAGCAAATAAAATTTGTGCGCTTCGTTTTGCACGGGGCGCATTTTTCTTTGACATTTTCCCGAAACGGGATATAATGAAGATAGTATCAGGAAACGGGAGTATGTCTATGCAGGAATTAACCCGAAATCAAGTGCGTGTGTTTTTGCCCGAGGGCGGCAACGCCGAGCAGGCGGCGCTTTTGGCAGAACGCTTGCAAACTGAGCTTGTAACCGAAATCGAAACAGGAGAATTGTGCCTGCGTGCGGATGCGCTCGGGCTGTCTTTGACCGACGGTACGCTTTCGCTTTCGGTGGATTTTTCGCAGGAGCGCAAGCGGCTGAGCGTCGGCAACTTGCAACGGGAGATGCTCGTTAAAGCGTGCCGCATCAAAGGGCAGGAGCATACCGATGTTTTGGATGCAACCGCAGGACTTGGTGAGGATTCGATTTTGCTTGCGGCAAGCGGATTTGCAGTAAATTTATATGAGTATAATCCGATTATTTTTGCATTGCTCAAGGATGGCTTGCTTCGTGCGTCAGCCGTGGCGGAGCTTGCCGAAACGGTCGGTCGCATGACCTTGCACGAGGAGGACAGCATCCTTGCCATGCGGAATTTAGCGGAAGCGCCCGATGTTGTTTTGCTTGACCCGATGTTTCCGCAACGGCAAAAAAGCGCCTTGGTCAAAAAGAAATTTCAGCTTCTTCAACGCTTGGAAAGTCCCTGCTCCGACGGGGCGGAATTGTTGCAGGCGGCGGTGGATGCGTCCCCGAAAAAAATCGTCATAAAACGCCCGATAAAGGGTGAATATTTAGCCGGGAAGAAACCCGATTATTCGCTGGAAGGCAAGGCAATTCGCTATGATTGCTTTGTTTTCGCACGCTGAACGGAGGGAGAAGCATGGCAAAAATTTTGTCATTCGGTTCGTTGAATTTTGATTATGTTTATCAAACGGAGCATTTTGTTCAACCGAAAGAAACGCTTTCGGCTTTGTCCTATCAACGGGGCTTCGGCGGCAAGGGGCTGAACCAATCCACGGCGATGAAAAAAGCAGGGCTGGAGGTTTTTCACGCCGGTCGAATCGGTGCGGACGGACAGCCGTTTGTCGATTATTTATCCGAGCTTGGCATTCGCACGGATTTTTTAGTGCGGGATGAAACAGGCGTTACGGGGCACGCAATGATTGAAGTGTGCGGCGGCGAAAACCGTATTTTAATTCACGGCGGAGCGAACCGAAAAATTGATGAAATTCAGATTGACCGAACGCTGTCCGCCTTCGGTGCAGGCGATTGGCTTGTCATACAAAACGAGATTTCCTCCGTGCCTTATTTGATTCGTGCGGCAAAAAAAGCGGGCTTGAAAGTTTTCTTCAATGTCGCTCCCGTGGCGGAGGAGGTGCTTGCCTATCCGCTCAATGAAGCGGATGTGCTGTGCGTGAACGAAATCGAGGGGCAGTTCCTTGCCGAAACCGAAGAAAGCGATGCACGGATTATTGCCGAGCGTCTGCACAAAAAGTACCCGGCTCCCGAAATTCTGCTCACCGCAGGGGTTGAGGGAAGCTATTGCATCAACGGGTACGGCAGTTTTTTTGAGCCGGCTTGTTCGGTGAAAGCGGTGGATACAACCGCCGCAGGCGACACCTACAGCGGTTTTTATTTGGCGGAAAAAATCCGTTCGAACGATGCGCAAAAAGCCATGCACTACGCCGCAAAGGCGGCGGCAATTACCGTTCAGCGTGTCGGTGCATCGCAATCCATACCCACAGCGGACGAAATACAGTAACACAAAACCAAGCATCCCCGATGGTTTGCCAAACGCGAATCATCGGGGATGCTTTTATGAAATTTCCATTACGGCGTTGGATTGTTTTCCGCCCGGCGGTACAGCTCAATCATTTCGGCTTTGCTCTTAACACCCAATGGGGCGTAAATTTCGCTGTATCGTCTGCCGACGGTTCCCGGCGACATATGCATCGTGTTCGCAACATCCTTGTTTGAATACCCCTGCACAGCAAAATACAGAAGAAGAAAATCGTCACGGGGCAGAAGACGGTAAACAGTGTTTATGGCTGCTTTATCGGTGAACGCCGCATAGCGGTTGTGAATATCGTTGCTGAGCGCTTCAAGCTTATTCTCAAAATCGTCGGAAAAATCGAGCAAGGCAGTCCGGAAAGTTTTTTTCATGTAGTAATATTGCAATGCGGGAACATAAAACAGGTTGTGTTCTTCGGCAATTTTCAAAGCCTGCTTAAAATGGTAAGTCATTTCATCGAATGAATTAACGAAAGCGTATGCGCAACCCAAATAAATATGCATGGATTGTAAATCGACAAGCGAATCGGATTTTTTCAGGTGAATGCAGTTAATTTCGTGTGCCCTTATTTCTGCAAGGCAAAAATTTCTGTTTCCGAATGCGAGAGAAACGGCGTTTAACGAGGTAAGATGCGGCAGAAAACTTTCGTGATACGGGTAATCGGGCAATATCTTAAACTCGTTATTGTAATACTCGTTTTTGCCGAGGGTTGCGTCAAGCTCGTGAATACACTCTTCCAGCTCTTTTTTGTGCGGAATGTCTGCTTGAAGCTCGGCGGAAAGTATGCTGTAATGCTCAAAAAAACGCCGAGTATTGCAAAGGAATATGTCAATCGCACATCCGCAGCGCAGGGCGTAAATACGAATATAGCGGTTGTCAGTTGTTTCGTATAGGTTGCCGAGCAGTGCTTCGGCTTCTTCAAATTTGCAGGCATGAAACGCCTCAAAAACGAGTTTGATGATTTTTTCCTCATCGGAAAGAGGAGGGCTAAAGGAAGACAAGCTCTTGTGTTCAAAAATCGGATATCGGAAGAAGTCGTTTGATTGTTCTTGCTTGGCTGTTTTTGTTCTGCCGTCCGGGGGCTTTTCGGCGGCTTCGGGTATCATCCAGCACGACCCGATTTTTTCGGCGCCGGGGATTCTGCCGCCGTTTGCAAGAACGGTAATTCGAATCGGCGATATGCCCCATTTTTCGGCAGCTTCCGCTGTGGAAATGTACTTCATAAATCATTTCTCCGCTTCAATCGAACAAATAAACAATATTTGCCGAAAAATTTTTTGTCATTGTTATGCAAACATAATAATATGTTTTTGCACAAAAATCAAGCAAAATGCCGAATAGTTCGGCGCTTTATCGTCTTTTGTTTAAAATTGGCAATAAAACGCTTTGAAATTGTGAAAAAAAGCGAAAAAAAGAGCCTGATTTTTTGCTTTCCTTTTTTCATTGATATAGCGTATTATTTAGTCGCTCCGAATATTTTCAAAAAACGAAAGGGGACAAAATCAATGAAAACAAAAAAACCACTCAGCATTTTCCTTGTGCTGTGTCTGCTCTTGTCGGTTATTCCGATGATGAGCCTCACGGCAAGCGCAGGGGTAACACCAAGTGTTTATGTTCGTTCTGCGACTGACTATTCCAGAAACACGATTGACTGCGGCACGGATAACTATTTCAGAAAATCCGAACTGTTGGAAGTGGTTCCGGTTGGATTCTCAGTGGTTGAGAGTATTACCTATACACCATATAGTACGAATGATTATTCGGTATATTTTCACTACTACAATACAAGAGATATGTCATTGGATAATGGAGTTACAATGTATTCTGCAGTAGAGGAGTCTTATACGGTAACCTTTAACGAAAGATGGTTTTCACTGAAAGATAGATTTGTAACATATCCGCAAAATGCCAAAATTGTGATAACGGTATTCGGCAAAAATCAAAGCGGAAAATACACCGATGCGACCATAACACTAACAGGTTTTTTAGCGGCAAATTTAGCGCAAGATATGAATCAGAGCGTATTGGCTTTGTGGCAAAACGAGAGTATGCTTACTAAAGACCTATACGGTTTTTCCGGTGTTACTCATGTTTCATGTGAGAATTGCAGTACCACATCAGCCACTGTGACGGACGCAAGTATTGCACAGGTTATTTATGATGCCAATACCAACCCTTTAGAATTAAAAGGATTAAAAATCGGAAAAACATATGTAACTGCAACGCTGACAAAGAACAAGTATTGCGATCATCACGATGGCCAAACTGCGAGCGCAACAAACCCTGTGTATGTTTTAGGCATTCCTGTGGATAACGGTGACGGTACGGCAACGGTGGTAACTCCCGCCAATTCCAAACTCACATATATAATTGACGGAAATACGAATCCGATTGATGCCACCAACACCACTTCAGAAAATTCTTCTGTTACATTTCCGGTTACAAACACCGGAACAGTAGAGTTTTCCGTTCAGGTTCGGGATACTATCGGTGAAAAAGAGATGGTTGTTGAAAAAGCAGGAACCTTTACTATGGAAGCAGCTAAACCGGAATACAACGGAACGAAAACAACGGAAGCGACAATATATTCAGTGGAGGGAAGTGCTGTTGATGTAACGCTTCCCACAATACCCGGTGACGCATCCTATGGTACGCCTGTGAGTAGTAATGCTAAAGTCGGCGGAACAATCAGCGGAAATAAACTAACATTAACTGTTAATTCTGCTCTGGTAAAAAATACAGATGCTGATTTTACCGTAACCGTTCCGGTAACAGGCTCGGCAACATACAGAAAATACAACATTATCGTTTCGGTAGGTATTCGATTTGGTTATGCCGTTACCTGTGCTACCTGCACAAATGGCACGATTTCAACGAACAAGACAGCAGCCGCCGAGGGCGAAAACATTACGGTTACCGCTACGCCGAACAGCGGTTATGAGCTGGATACGCTCACCTATACCGTGTCGGGCGGCTCCCCGGTGGATATTAAGAGCACCAAATCATTCACCATGCCGGCAAATGCAGTCACGGTGGATGCAGCCTTTAAGCTCATCCCCGAGGTGGCAAGTGTTGAATACTTCA
>DNXM01000087.1:14787-15452 GCA_003505905.1 Oscillospiraceae bacterium | reverse complement strand
CTTGAACCTACGACACTTCGGGTATGAACCGAATGCTCTAGCCAACTGAGGTATGCCGCCGTAAAACGCTTGTTTATTATATGATATCGTCAAGCTTTTGTCAAGGGTTTTTTCACATTTTTTTCATTTTTTTATTCCGCTTCGGGCAGTGTTACCACCGTCGGCTCATGCGCCAATGCGGGAATTACTTTTTTCATCAAATCCTCGGTTGCGATTTTCAGACTTGCGGTGTTGCGGCAAGGGTGACAGCCGAAGGTATCACACTTGAGCAGGTCTTCATCAATAAGCAAACGAACCCGTTTGTCGGCATCGTTCATCAAGCCCATCACGCTCACCGAACCGGGCTGAATGCGCAAAAGCTCCTGCATAAACTCCTCGCCCGCAAACGAAAGCCGAGCCACGCCGAGCTGAGCCGACAAATCCTTGGTTTTGAATTTTTTGCCGCCGGGAATGAGCAACAAATAAAAATCCGTCTGCTGACGGTTGCACAAAAACAAATTTTTGCACATCACCGTGCCCAAATCACGGTCAATCGCCTCACACGCTTCCATCGTGTAAGCCGCCTCGTGATCCAATCGGTCATAGCTCACGCCGATTTTATCCAAAAAGTCATAGGTCTTGATTTCCTCTTCGGCTCTGCCGTTCAAATCGGCAGGTCTGCCGTG
>DNXM01000087.1:10077-14765 GCA_003505905.1 Oscillospiraceae bacterium | reverse complement strand
CTGTATTGTGTTCATGTTTTTTCCTTTCAACGGCAAAAGCAGTAAGAGCATTTTGCCCTTACTGCTCCTTTGTCGTTATTCTTCGGTTGATTTTTCCGCACTGTGCATTTTACGGTAGGCTGCAATCGCCTTTTCGATAATCTGCACGGCATCGTTCTCGCCCTGAATTTCATCCACGGCAGTGTCTTTCTTTTCCAACTGCTTGTATACAGTGAAAAAGTGCGACATTTCATCTTGAATATGGCGAGGCAAGTTGAAAATACTGCGGTAACCGTTGTAATTCGGGTCAGAAAACGGAATTGCGATGATTTTTTCATCGGAACGCCCGTTATCCAACATCTTGATAACACCGATGGGATAACAACGCACCAGCGTCAACGGATCCAGCGGCTCGGAGCAAAGCACCACCACATCCAACGGGTCAAGGTCATCCGCAAAGGTCAGCGGAATAAAGCCGTAATTCGCCGGATAATGGGTGGAGGTGTACAGCACACGGTCGAGCATAATCAAGCCCGTTTCCTTGTCTAACTCGTACTTGTTTTTGCTGCCTTTCGGAATTTCGATAACTGCAATAAAATCATTCGGAGAAATGCGTTTCGGGTCAATGTCGTGAAGAATATTCATTGTAGCATCCCTTTAATCGTCATTCTGCTGCGGGCTGTGTCCAATCCAATTCGTAGCAGTCGCTGCCCTCAACACGGAACTTCAATTCCTGCGTGCCGACGGATTCAAGCGTGCCTGCGCCGGTTACGGTTGCGGTCACTTCGATGCTGCGGTTGAATTCAACCTTGATGACCTGGTCGGTCACACGGTCAATTTCCATATAAATCGTGCAGCCCGTATACTTGGCTTGATAGCTGCCGTCATAGGTCAAGTAATCGGAAGCCTTTTTCAGCTCTTCCTCGATGGCGGTACGGTCGGGCAAGGCAAAAATTCTGCCGAACAGGCTGTTGCCCGCGGTCGGGTCGGTTTCCTCCTTCAGCTCAATGTAAACACGGCGAACATCAGGGTCGACATTCACTGCCTCTGTTTCATACTCTTTGTCCTTGGCGAGCTTGGAGGCCTCTTCTGCCTGCTTGGCAAATTCATCACGGTTGATTTCGATTTTTAAAACATCGTCAGCGGTCAAAACAAGGGGCTGATTGCTGTCTTTCAACGGCATAACGGCACTGTGAGATTCACCGTAAGCGACTTCACAGCCGAGGTCGCCGAAATTCATTTTTTTGGCAACAATCTTGAGCATGGACGCAAGACCCTTATCTTCCGTTTCAAAGCCCTTGGGCTTGTAGGAGCATGAATAGTTGAGCTTTGCTTCGCCCTCTTTTGCGGCGGCAAAAACACGGTTGAAGTAGTTGAGAATTTCCGCATCCTCCCTTGGCAAAACCGTTGCACTTGCGGAAGTCGGTTCGGTGGTTTCCTCTTCGGTCTTGCCACCAAATGAGCAGGAAGTGACACAAAGGAACACGGCGGCAGTCAAAAGAACGGCGGTGATTTTCATGGTGAATGATTTCATGGATTGATAACTCCTTTCGAGCTGTTCAATTATAGATGATTCATTATAACACAATTATTTCCAAAAGAAAAGTAGCAAAGCAAGATATTCCGAAAAAGTCCTGCATATTGCCGAGAAAATGCAATAATCATTGACAAGAATGTAAAATAATGGTATCATACTGTCAGATTCCGTAGAAAATTAGGAGGTTTCGTGATGAAATCAACCGGCATTACCAGACAAATCGACTCCGCAGGCCGCATCGTTTTGCCCAAGGAACTGCGTGCAACGATGGGCTTGAAAGAAAACGAGGATTATCTTGAAATATTCACCGAGGGCGAATACATTATGCTGCGCAAGTATGCCCCGAGCTGTGTGTTTTGCGGAAGAATGGAAGAGCTCGTTGATTTTCACGGCAAAAGAGTGTGCCGTGAATGCGCACACAAGCTTTTCGAGCGTTCCAACGAGCTGTAAAAATCAATTCATCCCATACGGTCCGACGCTGTCAAACAGTTTAAGCACTGCCGCCTTTAGGGCGGCATTTTTTGTTGCCCGCAAAGCAGAATCCTCGCTCAAGGTTTGTTTTGCCGCTGCCTGTGCTTTTTTGAGCAAATCCATATCCTGCGACAAATCGGCAATTTTCATTTCGGGCAAGCCGTGCTGTCTGCTGCCGAAAAAGTCACCCGGTCCACGCAGCTGCAAATCCTCATCGGCAATGCGGAACCCGTCGGTTGTTTTGCACATGATTTTTAAGCGTTGTTTGGCAATATCGCCCTTGGCATCGGAAATCAAAATGCAGGTTGAGAGAAACTGTCCTCGTCCGACACGCCCCCGAAGCTGATGAAGCTGGGAAAGTCCGAAGCGGTCTGCGTTTTCAATCACCATAATCACGGCATTAGGCACATCAATGCCCACTTCAATCACCGTTGTGGAAACCAAAAGCTGAATGTCGCCGGCGGAAAACGCCGCCATTACCTGTTCTTTTTCTTTGGGCTTCATCTTGCCGTGAAGCAAGCCGACGGTGTAGCCGCAAAATTCGTTGTTCGCCAATTCCTCGGCATAGGTTGTTGCCGCCGTCAGCTCGGGTATTTCGCCGTCCTCCACCAACGGACAGACAATATAGCCCTGCCGTCCCTCGTCCAAATGCTTTTTTACATAGGCGTAGGCTCTTTGCCGTTTATCCGAGCCAATGGCGTAGGTTTCGATTTTCTGCCGTCCTGCCGGCAATTCGTCGAGCACCGATACATCCAAATCTCCGTAAATCATCAGCGCAAGCGTGCGTGGAATCGGGGTTGCCGACATAACAAGCGTGTGCGGATTGCGCCCTTTTGCGCCAAGCTCGTTGCGCTGACCGACACCGAAACGGTGCTGTTCGTCGGTAATCACCAACGCAAGGCTTCGGAACAAAACATCCTTTTGAATGAGAGCGTGCGTCCCGATGACAATGGACACCTCGCCCTCGGCAATTTCTTTTTTCAGCTTCTTTTTTTCGGCGGCAGGCGTTGAACCGACCAGCAAAGCCACCCGCAAGCCCGTACCCTGCAACAGCGAAGAAAAGGTTTTGTAATGCTGAATTGCCAAAATTTCGGTTGGTGCCATCACTGCCGTTTGGGTTCCGTTTTCGGCACAGCAAAACGCAAGCGCCGCCGCCACCGCCGTCTTGCCTGAACCGACATCGCCCTGAAGTAGTCGGCTCATTGGCATTTCGCCCATCATATCGGCAACACATTCCGCCACCGCGCGTTTTTGTGCGTTGGTCGGCGTAAAAGGCAGACCGTCCAAAAAACGGTCGGTTTCATCGGTTTTCAACCGATAGCCTGCCAAACGGCGATTGCGGGAACGCAAGAGCATCATGCCTGCTTGAAGCACATACAGCTCTTCAAAGCACAGCCGCCTACGGGCACGCAGCATCATGCTGTGATTTTTCGGGAAATGAATGCCCTGCAAAGCCGCAGCGTAATCGCACAAATCATACTGCTTGCGAATGGATTCGTCAAGCACATCCTCGGGTAATTCCGTCAGCTCCTCCAACGCCCTTTTCACGCAAGCTTCAATCGTGCGGGATGTCAGCGACTGCGTTTGCGGATAAATCGGCCGAATCCGCTCGCCTGTTGTTGCCCGTTCAATTTGAGGGGAGAGCATTTCGCAGGAATAGGCGTTGGCATTCATGCGACCGAAAAACAAAAAGGTTTCGCCTTCCTGCAATTTTTCCGCCGCAAAACGGTTGTTAAAAATCGTGACCCTCATCATGCTTTCGCCGTCGGTCACATCACATTTAAAAACGGTCATGCCCTTGCGAATCATCGCCTTGCTGACCCGGCTCGCCACCATGGCTTTCACACAACAGGCTTCACCCGGATTGGCTTGACTGATTTTGACCGTTTGGCTCCAATCCTCATACGCACGGGGATAAAGGCGCAGCAAATCGCCGACGGTTTCAACGCCGAGCCGCCGGAACAAACGGGCACGGGCTTCCCCGACACCCTTCAAATATTGAACATTGCTTGAAAAATCGACCATTCTTCACCCGTTCCCCTGTAAAAGACAACCGTGCCGCAAAGGGAGCGACACGGCACAGTTTATTTTTTCGTCCAAGTGTTAATGTTGTAAAATCCGTCCGTGCAGGTACCGATTACCTCGGTGCCGATGCTGCGGGAATACATCGCCAAGCCCGAGCGGAAGCAAAGCGGAACAAACGGCACCGCTTGGTCAAATGCCGCACAAAAATCGCTCAATGAAAGCTCGCCCGAACGCATGGCAAAGTATTCATCCCGACAAGGCAAACCGTTTTCCGCATCAATGCCGACATAGGCAACACCCGAAGAAGAGAAGAAAGCGGAAAGGCTCATGTTCATCGGCAGCTTGATTTCGCCCAAATACATTTCGAATTCGCCCTTTTGGATTGCCTTGGCGTAATCTTCATAGCCCAACTCGATAATGCGCACATGGAAATTGATTTTTTCCAGCTGTGACTTGATTTCCTTTGCGCAGGCAACCTTAAACGGATTATCCTTGCAAACCGTCAAATTGGTCGTCAAGCTTTTGCTCGTGCTTGCACGGTAGCCGTAGGCATTCACCATCGTGTAGCCTGCGGCTTTCAAAATTTCAAGCGCCTTGTTCATGTCACCCGAAAGAGCGGTGGAGGACGCAATCGGCTTCATCGTTTTCCACTTTGGCTGAAACGGCAGAGCGCACT
>DNXM01000087.1:9879-10023 GCA_003505905.1 Oscillospiraceae bacterium | reverse complement strand
GCATGACCCTGAAAGCCGGTTGAAACCACGGTTTCACGGTTGAGCAAAACGGAAATCGCCTGCCGCACGGGTTCTTCGGTGAAAATGCTCTTTTCGGCGTTAAACGCCAAATATACAAGGTTGCTTGTGTCCACAACCGACACG
>DNXM01000087.1:4406-9796 GCA_003505905.1 Oscillospiraceae bacterium | reverse complement strand
GTTTTCCAAGCCGTATGCCATTCCGTCACTTTCGGTCACTTCGTACAAATGAATTTCACCGACCGTAGAACTGCCACGCAGGCTGTTGCCGTTGCTTTTGAGCACCGCTGTGGGCAGCTTGCCCTCGGGCGAAAAGCGACCGCAGCCGATGGGTAAATCATCCTCTTCGCCCGCCGTGTTTTGCTTCACAATAGGAAAATCCAAGCAATTCAACGCAAAAATGTCGTTTGCGGACAGCATGAACACCACACTGTTGCCCGAAGCCGAAGCCGAAGAAAAGCCCGAAAGCCGTGCGCTGTAATAGTCGCAGTTTTTCGCCTTGCGGAACGAGTAGGTCACATCGTCCGCCGTGACGGCACTGCCGTCCGAAAAACAAGCCGACGGGTTAAGCGACACGGTGACCGTTTTTTCGTCAACCGTGCCCGAGGAAGCGATAAGCGGTTGGGGTTCAAACGCTTCGTCCAAATAATACAATCCGTCAAACAGCAACGGCACCAAAGCTTGATTCACATTACTTTTCGCCGTATAGGGGTTCAGCCCGTCATTGTGCGCCAAAGGCAGGGTAACGGAGGACTGCTGAACCGTTTGGGTTGGTTTCTTCACTTTTTCCGTCTTTGTTTGGGAGGCTTGTTCGGCGCACGCACCGAGTGTGAACAGAAGCACAACCGCCGTAAAAAGAGCCGTAATTCGTTTCATTTGTTTATCCTCGAAGATTGATTCGTTCGACTGCCACCGTTTTTCCGCTGGCACGGTCCACGGTGAAAAGGCAGGCATTGAGCATACATTCGCCGTCGGCAATGTCAAAGCGCTCGGGCATACCCGTTTTCAGCTTGTTGATGATAATTTGCGGCTTGACACCCAAAACGGACTGCACAGGTCCCGTCATGCCCAAATCCGTGATGTAGCCCGTGCCGTTGGGCAAAATCTGTTCATCGGCGGTTTGCACATGGGTGTGCGTGCCGAAAACGGCACTGACCCGACCGTCCAAATAAAAACCGAGTGCCCGTTTTTCGCCCGTTGCTTCCGCATGAAAGTCGCACAGCACAATGCGGCAGTCCCTCAGCTCTTTGAGCATTTCATCTGCGGCAACAAAGGGATTTTCACCCTCCATATAAGCGTTGCCGAGCAGGTTGAACACACCCACACGCACGCTCCCCAAATCGGCAATCGCATAGCCCTTGCCGGGGTTGCCGCCGTAAACATTCGCCGGACGCACCACGCTCAACGAATGCTCCAAATATTCATAGGCTTCACGGCGGCGGTATACATGGTTACCCGTGGTGATAACATCCGCTCCTGCCGAAAAAAGCTCTTCGGCGCTCATCGGTGTAATGCCGTTGCCGGCGGCGGAGTTTTCACCGTTGACAATGCACAAATCCACTGCCTTCAGCCGTTTTATGCTCGGCAGACGACGGCGCAGGTATTCACAGCCCTGCGTGCCCGTAACATCGCCCACCGCTAAAATGTTAATAGTCATATCGTTTCCTTATTCTGCCGGAATATAACCGTTGACCAGCATATCCTCCGAAAGGGCACAGCGAGCAAGCAGTTCGCTGTCCTGCGCTGTGATGGTTCCGTCCGAGTCGGCATCGCCTGCGGTGAACCAAACACCCTGCGGCGTCGGAAGTACCTCGGCGGCATACAGACCGGCAAGATAGGCATCGAAGCCGTCAATTTTCGCATCGCCGTCAATTGCGCCGAGCACCGCCACCTGATAGACAATATCCTCACAGCCGTCTTTTTGAAGCACGATGGAGGAGCCTGTGGAGCAGTTGCCGTTTTCGTTTTCCTGTTGGGTCACGGTGTAGCCCTGCGTTGCCGTTAACGCCGTGATGAGTGTTTCCATGTTTTCAGCCGTAAGAACAACCATCTGTTCGTTCGTATCCACAACAATGTTGCTGTCCAGCGTTTCGGGCTTCGGCTGCTCGGGCACATAAACGACCAACGCCGCAATCGCATCGTTAATCGCCTTTTCCATGGCATCCACCTGTGCCTGTTGGCTCTTGAGCTTGTTTCTCTTTACGGCGTTCACCGCCGCTGTCACGGCACTGAAGTCAACATAATCCCCGGGCGTCAAGGCTCCCGCCGCCTCAATGGCTTCGTCAACCTTCGTGTAGTCGGCATAAATCGGGTTCAGCTGATAAATTGCCGTTGCAAGTGCCTGCGCTTTTGCATCCACTTCGTTCTGTTCAAACGAATAGAGGTTGTAATTGATGCTGTCCAAAATAGATTGAACGGTGTCGAAATTGGTGTAGTCCGTCGACACTAAGCCGTTTGCCACACCGACATAGGTGTTCAATTCGGAATAGTTCGCACGGGTTGACACCGTGCGCAGCGCTTCCTTCACGCACAGCTCCATATCCACCAAATGGCCGTCGCCCGTAAACGGGTGATAAGCAAGCTCCGCATCGGAGGAAGCCGGTGTGCCGGTAAATAAGTCGGTGTTGTCTTCAACAACATAAGTGCTGTTCGCCGAATTGCAGATAATCTTTTTCACCTGAACACCTGTCAGGTTCGGGTTGATGGCAAAGCAGGCACCTGCCACGGCGGTAACAATCGGAGCCGCCTGCGAGGTACCGCTCATGCCGGCATAGGTGCTCGAGGTGCCCGAAGAGGAAACACAGGTGCTGACCGTCGTAACGCCCGGAGCGTAAACATCCACTCGGCTGCCGCCGTTGCTTCGATGCCACATCTTAAATCTCGGACCGTCCTCCGAAGAAAGATTCTGCGCCGCACCGACCACCAAAACACGGTCATAAACCGCTGTGGATTCCGCCAATGTAACGCCGCTGTCCGAGCCGCCGTTGTTGTAAGCTTTTTTTTGGATGGAACAAAACAGTCCGTTTTGGTAAGCATCCACACTGCGGAACCATGCGCTGTCCTGACTGGCGCTTGAAACATCGGTATAACCCAAACGGATGTCCTGCACGCCGTTGCCTGCCGACTGCACCACAACAAACTCCTTGCCGTCGTTAATTACCGGCGATAAAGCGGCTACGCAGTATTCCGCATACCAATCCAAGGTAGCCGATGAATACGGATTCAAATACGGATTTGTTGATGAGCCTTTGGTGTAATTGTTGTATAAGCCAAGGGAAAGGTTGACTGCCTTTGCACCTGCCAAAATCTCATCCACAACGCCGCCGACCACATAGTCAACCGTTCCGTGCAGATTGAAATTTGCCGCATAGATGTTGGTGTTCCACAGCAAGCCCGTAATGCCCTTGGCATTGTTCGCCGTTGCGCCCATTGTGCCTGCCACGTGCGTGCCGTGCTGACCGTCTTTGAAATTGATATTATCTGCGGCATAATCCTCATAGTCACTGTCCGCAAAACGGATGAAGTCGCTTTTGAAATCTTCATGCGCTGTGTAAATGCAGGAATCCACCATACCGAGATTGACATGGCTCATGTAGCTGTTGTATTCCCACGCACTCGGCGCACGCACCGCCACCACCGACCAGTTATAGTCTTTCGGATAATTTTCATTCCATGTAGGATTCGACATCATCCACTTGTCCGTCGGCGTCACCGCTTGCGTTTCCAAATCAATCGAACGCTCAACCATTGCCAAGCGCACTTCTTCAAACTGTTCAAATCGGTTGCAGTATTCCTGCAATTCCTCCGCCGAATGCGCATCCACACGGGCTTGGAACAAATCGGATGCGTACAATTCGCCGATGCGCACACCGCCGACAGAGCGTATGATTTCATCGGCTCGCTCAACGGACACACCGTCACGGAAGAAGATGTTCACCATGCCGTTGACGAAGCTGTTTTCTCCGTCCTGCACCAATTCATTCGGTTCACATTGGTAAAGCGTGCCCTTATCGTAGGTCAGGTGATAGGTTTCGGATTGCGTGCGACCGTCCGACAAGGTCGAGGTCACGGTGATTTTGTTGTCGCCCGGTTTCAAATCAAAGCGGTCAACCGACCAATTGCATCCGTCAAGCACCGCCTCGCCGAAGCCTTCGGGCGTGTAGTTGTCGATTTCACTGCTCACCTCATAGGTCACTTTTTCGACCGTTTGAGCGGCAACGGTTTTGCCGCTGACGGAGGTGATGTATTCGGTGAGCACTGAGCCGTCTTCCGCCGGCGCATTCACCGTTGTTTCAAAATAGCTGTCGTTTGATGTCAAGGCAACATACCGAACGGAAACCGTAATCGGATATTCTTTTCCGTCAAGTGTCACCGTATCCTGCATGGTAAAAGAGCGTGCTTCGCCCACACCCCATGCGTTGACCTGCATTAAATTAAAGCACGGCAAAAGCATGAACACGGCAAGCACGGCGGCAACTGCCTTCGTCGTTTTTTTGCGGCGAACCAAATAGGTCAGCAAAAACAAAGCACACACGAAAAGCACAACGGCACCGCCGCCGAATGCTGCGGTTTTCACCCGTATGCCTGCGCCGTTTTGCCCGATAAAGCCGCTCGCTTTTGCCAAGGGCATTTTCAGCGTCAGGCTCTGCCCGGACAAAAAGGTATCGGCATTCACCACGGTTTTGCCCGATGTGCGAAGCTCCTCGGGCAATTCGCACTTCAGCTCAACACCGCTGACGGGAAAGTTGTTTTGGTTATAGAGCTTGACGGTGTATGTATCCTTTTTTTGTTCAGAGGAAAGCCCGAGACCGTATTCATTGGTGGTTGCGGCAAACGAAGAAAAGCAGAGCAAAACGCAAAACAGCACCGATATTACCGAAGATAAAGCCCGTTTTGTTATTTTTTTCACACCTTGTCACCTTCCTATATATACTTATACAGTTTCAGTATATAGCTTCTTCACGCAGTTGTCAAGCGGTGAAAAAAAGTTGTCGGGATTGCTTGCATTATGGGTCGAATTGTGCTAATATGAAAGCGTAAATCCGCTGATTTACGAAAAAGGAATAGGAGGAGGATTTTTCATGAGCGAGATTATTGCAACCCTGAAAGACGCATTCGGCAATATGTTCACCACCACCTCGATTGATGGTTTTTTGGCAATTGTTTTGAACATTCTGAATGAGTTCGGCGATGTCGCAAAGAAATTCTTCGACATGTTGCCGTAATCACACACCGCAACCGCAAGCGACGCTGCGCCACGAAAACGGCGTTGCGTCGCTTATCTTTTATCGGAGGAAATGCGGTTTTTCCGCTTGAGATATATGATACGAATTAACCAAATCAAACTGCCGCTCGATGCCGGCAGAGCAGAGCTGACCGCCGCCGCCGCAAAGGTTTTGCGGTGTCCGGCTCGGCGCATTTTGTCGCTTGAAATTGCCCGTCGCTCCATCGACTCACGAAAAAAGGACGACATTCAATTTGTCTATCATGTCAACCTCACCGTTGACGGAAACGAAGAGGAACTGATTGCCCGAGCCAAGCCCGGCAAAGCCGAAAAATACGAGCCGTTT
>DNXM01000087.1:192-4393 GCA_003505905.1 Oscillospiraceae bacterium | reverse complement strand
CCGTTTTCCTACACTATGCCGCCGTGCCGCCGTGTCAGCGCCCTGCGCCCCGTTGTGGTCGGGTTCGGTCCTGCGGGACTTTTTGCCGCCCTGACGCTTGCCAAAGCCGGTCTGCGCCCGATTGTGTTGGAGCGTGGTGACTGCGTGGAAGAACGCACCAAAAAAGTGCGCACCTTTTGGGAAACAAAAGAGCTGGACGAGCAGAGCAATGTTCAGTTCGGCGAGGGCGGTGCGGGAACATTTTCGGACGGAAAGCTGACCACGGGCATCAAAGACAGCCTTTGTCGTCAAATCTTCTTGGAATTTGTCCGCCACGGCGCACCCGAAGAAATTTTGTGGTCGGCAACTCCTCACATCGGCACGGACCGTTTGGGCGGTGTCGTTCGCTCGATGCGTGAAGAAATTATTGCCTTGGACGGCGAAGTGAATTTCAACAGCCGTTTGACGGGGCTGATTGTTGCCAACGGCGTCATTCACGGCGTTTGCTACGAAGACCGAAACGGCACTGTTCACGAGTTGGAAACCGACACACTTTTGCTGTGTATCGGTCATTCCGCCCGTGATACGGTCGAAATGCTGTACAACAAAGGCGTCAAAATGGAGCAAAAGCCGTTTTCTGTCGGCGCAAGAATCGAGCATCCCCGTGAGCTGATTAACCGTGCGCAATTCGGTGACCTTGCGGGTGACCCGCGCTTGGGCGCCGCTGTCTACAAGCTCTCCTGCCACCCCGAGCACGGGCGAGGCGCTTACACCTTTTGTATGTGCCCGGGTGGCACCGTGGTTGCCGCCGCCAGCGAAAAAGCCGGTGTCGTGGTCAACGGCATGAGCGAATATGCCCGTGACGCACGCAACTCAAATTCCGCTTTGCTGGTCGGTATTTCGCCCGAGGATTTTGGGTCGGAGCATCCGCTTGCCGGCATTTCACTCCAACGAAAAATCGAGCAAACCGCTTTTGAACAGGGTGGTCGGGATTATAAAGCACCCTGCCAATTGGTCGGCGATTTTCTCAAAAACGAGCCGTCCGCTGCGTTGGGCAATGTTGAACCGAGTTATCCCATGGGCGTTACACCGGGCGATATCCGCCGGGTTCTGCCGAAAAAAGTGACCGATGTCATGGCAGACGCCATTGTGAAAATGGATCGTCAGCTCAACGGCTTTGCTTTGCCCGATGCGGTTTTGACCGCACCCGAAACCCGTTCGTCTTCGCCTGTTCGCATCGTGCGTGACGAATATTTTCAGTGCAACATCGGGGGCGTTTACCCCTGCGGCGAGGGTGCGGGCTATGCAGGCGGCATCGTGTCCGCCGGCGTTGACGGAATCCGCTGCGCCGAAGCCGTGCTGAAAGACGCCGTTGCTTACGAAACTGAATAAATCAATTTTCCATATTAAAAAGGGCAGCCGCCGGGGAAAGCGGTTGCCCTGATTTTTTATTTTGACAGCGAAAGCTGTCGGTTTGGAACATCTATCGTAAAAGGCTTGCGCCTGTTAATCCGACGAGAGGAGAGTCTCACTCTGCGTTGTGAATGGACTCAGCGAACGCCGTCGTAATTGCTTCAAGCTTCACAGCCATAACGAGCTTACGAAGGATGTTCTTCTCCTTGGCGAGTTCTTTGAACATTTCATGTTCCTGCTTGTAAAGAATGTTTGACAACATTTTCTTCACTCCTTTCTTGTTTTGCAAGCTCATTCTACGCCGTTTTGTGCATTTTGTCAAGTCTTTTTGCACAAACAAAGCACTTGCTACTTGTGCAATTTGCACAACGATAAAAAGACAGCTCTGTTCGTATCGTCAACATAATGTGCAAATCAGCGTGCTGTATTTTGTGCGGTTTGACGAATTTATTTCACAATTTGTATAAAATCAGCGTGTAAAACCGATTTTGGCAAATTTTTCGTTCAAAATCTTTGTTCACCTTTTTTAAAATCTTTTCGTGATTTTGCCAAATACCGTTTTGGGGATTTTGCGGCAGTTTTTGTCAAACTGCATTGCCGACGCATAAGATGAAACGGAGCCGAAAAGGCTTCCGAGAACATTGCAAAGGAGCGATAAGCGTGAACAACGCAAACCAAAGCGGCGGCTGCGAATTCTGCGAGCAACGGCAGACCATGCGAAACGCCAATCCATACAGCGACCGCCAAGTGGTTGCCATGGCGTATGTGCCCATGCAGACCGACACCGCCGTTTACGAGGCGTGCAAGGCGTTGCGGCAGGGAACGCTGTTCCCCGTGCTGGATAAGCCGTTTATGAGAGGGTGCCGAACATGAACAAAGCAGAGCTGACCCAAAAGCTTTCGGCCGTTGAATTCGCCATGTGGGACCTGCACCTTTATTTGGATACGCATCCGGGCGATTTGAGTGCCGTCGGGCTTTACAACAAATATTATAAGCAATATCGAATGCTTCGTGAGGAGTACGAATCCACCTGCGGCAAGCTGACCGCCATTCATGCGCAAGGCGTGGAGTGGCTGAAAAACCCTTGGCCGTGGGAGAAATGCGGGTGTGACGGCTGATGTTTATTTACGAAAAGAAATTACAATACCCTGTCAAGATTGCGAACCCAAACCCAAAATTAGCGCAAATTATCATCACGCAGTTCGGCGGACCCGACGGGGAATTGGGCGCATCCCTGCGTTATTTAAGCCAACGCTTCGCCATGCCGTGGGGCGAACTGAAAGGTCTTTTGACCGACATCGGTACAGAAGAATGCGTTCCATCGTGTTATCAATGAGAAACGGCGGCAAAAGCTGAATTTGCCGCCGTTTTTTATTTTGTTGGTGGAACACGCGGATAGATCGTGATCTCAAAATCATCGGGCGAATTGTGCCATCGACCGTTGACCGTCTTGAGGTAGACCACCTTGTCCAGCACTTCTTTGAGCATGGCGTTTTTTTCGCCGGCCGTCTGCAGCGTGTCGTAGACCTCAAGCAGATGTTCTATTTTAGGGACGATCTGCTGCCGGCTCGATTGACGCTGGCGTTCTTCGTCGATTTCTTTCTGCAGCCTGTTCCGGCCGTCCTCGTTTTCTTTCAAGCGCTGCGATATTTTCCGCGAGCGGTCAAGAAATTGATCCGTTGTGTAAATGCCCTGCTCCAGCAGGTCGTGAGTGGCGTCGAGCTGCTTATTCAGTTTCGCGTGTTCGTCCACCAGCTGAGCCAAAGACTTTTCCATTACCTCAAGGGTAATCGCTGGATGCATATCTTCGCTGGCCATTTCGAAATCGATCTTATACCCTTCCGCCCACTCTTTCAGACCGTCCAATATGCGGCGCTCGACGGCGTCATAGTAGCTGCTGACGTTGTCGCATGAAGTTGATGCGCACATAATAGTAGGCGGTGTGTTCTTGCCGCCGTATGGACGGCGCACCATCCGATGGCCGCATTTGGCGCACACAACGATACCGGCGAGCGGATTTGTGATCTTTCCGCGTTCTCCGAGCGGCCGCTTGTAATTGTTATCGAGGTATTCTTGCGCGATCTCAAAGGTATCTTCGGTCACGAGCGCAGGGTGCAGCCCGTTGACAACAACGCATTCACTATTCGGCAGTCGTTTGCGGATGTGTTCAATCCTGCCGTCAACAACAGCCTTTTTCTGCGGTCGGCTGTTCCATCGTACCTTTCCTGCGTATACCGGGTTGCGCAGCATATCGCGGACCGATGGAACAGACCAATGCTCTGCGACACGCGGCTTAACGCCCATGTCGTTCAGTTTGCGCACGATCCGTGCGATGCCAATATGCTCATATGATCCGTCTGGTCGCTGTTCGCCTACCGCGTAAAGCTGGAAAATCAGTTTTACGATATCCGCCTCCGGCTGGATCGGCTGCAGCGTCCACCCTTTCTCGTTGGCGAGTTTCACCCGCTCATAGCCGTATGGCGCCTTGTGGCTGACCCACTTTCCTTCATTGACGCTTGCCATTCTGCCGCGCTGCAGGCGCCGGTTTATCGTCTTATACTCCCTGCGGCTCATGAAAAGCCCGAATTCAAAGTATTCCTCGTCGTACTCATCGTTTGGGTCGTAGTCCTTTAACGGGGTGATGATCTTCGTGTCAGAGTATTTGAATGTTTGTGCAACGATGCCCTGGTCAATCGTATCGCCACGGGCGAGACGTTCAACCTCCATAACCAGTACGCCGTCCCAAAGACCTTGTTCGACCTCGGTCAGAAGCTGCTGCATGACCGGTCGCGCGGCAATCGTTTCGCCG
>DNXM01000087.1:0-178 GCA_003505905.1 Oscillospiraceae bacterium | reverse complement strand
GCCGGAAACGATCTCGCGGTGGATCTGCGTCACATCAAGCTTTCGCTTTTTGGCGTATTCCAGCAGCGTGTTGATGTGCCTCGTGAGCGTTTCGCCCTCGCCGCGCGCTTCTGCGTCAGCATCGGCGCGGGATTTACGCACATACAGGCAGTACGGCATACGGTTCACCACCTTTATA
>DNXM01000187.1 GCA_003505905.1 Oscillospiraceae bacterium | reverse complement strand
ATAATTATACACCACCTTTTTACGGAACCATCTTGAAAAAGCAGCATATGATGAAACAAACCGAAAAGGAGGAACTGCGAAATGAAAATTGTTGTATTACACAGCCCCAAGGCTCTTCAGGGCGTCCTTCGTATGCTCTTCGGCATCAAAAAATTAGAGCCCGTCGAGTGAAAGAAAAAAGCATCGGTCAACCCGGTGCTTTTTTCTTGCAATGCAACACAATGTGTGATATAATCAATTCAATCTTACAAATGGATGTGATGGATATGAAATGCCCGTTTTGCGGATATGAAGAAAGCAAGGTAATTGATTCCAGACCGACCGATGAGGGCGAGAGAATTCGCCGCCGCAGAGAGTGTATGCGCTGCACCAAGCGCTTCACAACCTATGAAATTATTGAAAGTGTACCAATCATTGTGGTGAAGCGAGATAAATCCCGCGAGCCGTTCGACCGTCAAAAGCTGTTCAACGGAATGCTTCGGGCCTGCGAAAAGCGCCCTGTTTCTCTGGCACAAATTGACGAAGCGGTTGACAGCATCGAAATGACGATTCAAAACTCGCTTGACCGTGAGGTTACATCCGTTTCCATCGGTGAGCTTGCCATGGATAAGCTCAAGGCGATTGACGAAGTTGCCTATGTGCGCTTCGCTTCGGTCTACCGCCAATTCAAAGATATCAACACTTTCATGGATGAGTTGAGTAAACTTCTCAGTGAAAAGTAAGCTTTTTCTTTTTCGCCTGCCGAATCACGCAGGGCAAGCATACAAACAACCGTATGATTTGGGTCACAAAGCACAATCGGTGCTGTATCCTATTCGGAAACATTCATAAAATAATCCGATAACATTTTCTTTAATAAAAACAGGCAGGGTGCATTCGCCCTGCCTGTTTTGCTGTTAATTTTCTTCGGAATCCGCCTTGGTGGTTGCGGCAACGGTTGTTTCCGCCGCCGCAGTCACAACCGTTTCACCCGGGTCGGCGTTTTCGGGTGCGTCCGTTGCCTGCATGGCGCTGATATAATAGCCGTCACTGTTTTCACGCAGGGTGATATTGACATATTTTGTGGGAGCCGGCTCGATGTAGCTGCCGTCGGTATCCTGCGCCCACGCTTCACCTGCCAAATAACCGACGGTGAGCACAACCGTATTGGAGCCTTTTTTGATATCAACAACCTTCGGGGTATAAATCGGAACCGAACCCGTTGAGGTCACCAAGTAGCATTGGCTCTGCTCGCTGTAAGTAAACTCATCAAAATAGCCCTTTACGCCGATATGGGTCGGGACAACATCCGTGCCGAACAATTCGGCGAATTTTTTGTTGACATCCTTTTGCGGAATCATAATGTTGCCCACATCATCGGTTTCATAGATTCCGGGATAGATGGAATCATCCTTGATAATCGCCCAAACGGCACAGACGGTGAGCTGATTGATGTCCGCCGACGAAACATCGTCAAACATATCCGGGTCATACATCACAACCGGGACAAGCCATTCCTGATATTCCAATTTTTTCTCACTGTTATCGGTCAAATTCTTCACACCGCTGATGCCGGCGCTGACCGCAAAAATCACGCCGATAACAGCAAAAATAATGATAACCAAGCCGAGAGGGAACGCTATTTTGCTGTTTCCTCTTCTCTTTTTTTGTTCCGTCATCGTTACTCCTCCTTACATTTGCGCCAACGCAATCATAATCGGCATCGTCAAAATCGACAAAAAGCTGACAAGCCCAACCGTTTTCGACGCAGTGCCCGTATCCAAATCATATTTTCCCGCAAAAACAACGGTATTGTTCGCACTCGGTGCCGCCGAAGCCAAGGTCATGGCCACACGCAGTTCGTAGGATACCTTGGTCACGGTGAGAATGCCGAACATAATCAGCGGAATCAATACCAATTTTATGAACGACACCAAATAAATATTTTTGTCCTTGAACATCGTTTTAAGGTCGGTGTTTGCCAAATAGGTGCCGAAAATCAACATGGCGAGGGGCGTATTCAGTGCCGCAAGGCTGCTGACGGGAGAAGCGATAAGAGTCGGCAGTTTCACCTTCAGCAAAAACAGCGGCAAACCGATGGCAACCCCGATTGTGCCGGGGTTAATGAGTAGTTTTTTGAGTTGGAAGCCGTTTTTTTGTGCGCCCATGATGGTGACACCGTGAGTGAATGAAACAACATTGAACACCATGACAACGGCCGAGCAATAAAACACGCCGATATCGCCCAAAACCGCCTGCGCCAACGGCAAAGCCATGTAACCGCAATTGCAGTACATACAGGCAAAACGATAGATACCGCATTGGCGAATGTCACCCTTGCGAAAAATCGGCAGAGTCAGGATAAGACCGACCAAATGAATCAAGAAGCCGAGCAAAATGGCAAGACCGAGCCCTTTGATATGTTCGGGTGAATTATCCATGGAAACAAAGCTGTTGACAATCACCAACGGGGTAACAATGTAAAAAAGCAAATCCGTGTTCAAACGGGATGCTTTTTCGGTGTAGATACCTGCCTTATCGGCGAAAAATCCAACGGCAATGAGAATGTAAAGAATCAAAACCTGCTGTGCTGTAGCAAACAAATTACTGAAAAAAGGTGTGCTGAACAATGATTTACCCTCTTACACTTCCGTGGATTCTTGTTTTTCCTGTTTTTTCAACTTCTTCTTTTTCACCGTGGTCGATGTGAAATAAAGGAACACCGGGATAAAGACAGAAAGCATCAGGTCACACGGAGCAAAGCCGTGACCCGCAACAATAAGGTCGGCGTGACCGATGACAAGCAAAATCAAACGGGGAACGCTGACCAAAAAAGCAAGCAGAGCCGCCGGAAGACCGCAGCCGAACAAGCGCCATGCGCAAACCTCGGGGCTGACATTCGTGACAATCTGTGCAAAAGCAAGGGTAAACGAAATGACGAAAACAAGCATAAACAATTCCAACAAGAGGTCGGAAACATTCACAAAGCTGATTTTTGTAACAAAGCGATAGATGATACGGCAAATGGACCACGCCACGGGCGCAACCGAAAGCACACGGAAGGACGCCATATTGATTGTTCGGCTGAAGCAAAAGACGGAATAAACCCAGAAGAATGCCGCCGAAAGCGCCGCAAAGATTGCGCCGAACAGCAAAGCCGTTCCGCCGTTTTTGGTCAAATAAGAAGCCATTGAAATGCCGCACGGCTCATAACTGCCGTACAGATCGAGGAAAAGCATCATTTCGTAAGCGGCGTCGCATATCACGGCCGCACCGGTCACCAATGACACGATGCCGAGAACCGTGTTTTTCGCCATGCAATCCCTTGCACGGTTTGCCTTGCTGTTCATAAAGCTCGCAACCGCAAGAAATGCAACAACGGCGGCGCAAAGGATGTAGAACACCCAAACGCTCCAGTTGTTTTCGGCAAAAAAGCCCGTTTTCGGCTCAATTAAGGTCGCAGCCTGATACACACGAAGCGGAAGCAATACACACAAGCTTAACGCCGCCACGGAAATCAATGCCGCAGGGGTCGGCTTATTCAGAGAACCTTTCATTTTTTTCATTCCGTTCACCTTCACTTTCTTAATCTTTCTTCACTTGGAATATATTCATCGGTGTGTTCAACATTCTCCGCCGTTCTGTCATCAAGGGCAATATACTCATAGGGCAGAGAAACATTTTTGTAGGCAGGACGAATAATTCTGCCGCCCGTGGTCAATTCCTCCAAACGGTGAGCCGCCCAGCCTGCCACACGGGCAACGGTGAACAACGGAGTAAACAAATCCTCGGGGATACCGAGCATATCGTAAACCAAGCCCGAATAAAGGTCGACATTGGCGCACATGACCTTGCTGTCGCCTTTTTCTTTGCGAAAAATCTGCGGCGTGAGCGTTTCAATCAATTCCAGCTGGCGGAAGTGCCGCACCTGCTCATCGGTTTGGCAAAAGCTCTTCGCCGCCTGTTTGAGAAGCAGTGCCCTCGGGTCGGAAATGGTGTAAATGGCATGACCCATGCCGTAAATCAAACCGGAGCGGTCACCTGCCTCACGGCGAATGATACGGGTTAAGTAGTCGGCTACCTGCCCTTCATTGGTAATATCGGAAATTTCATCCTCCATCAAATGAACCATTTCACGGGTTTTGATGTTGGCACCGCCGTGACGGGGACCTTTGAGGGAACCGATGCCTGCGGCAATTGCCGAGTAGGTGTCGGTGCCGGTCGAGGTCA
>DNXM01000168.1:5846-7787 GCA_003505905.1 Oscillospiraceae bacterium | reverse complement strand
CCCTATACGCTCAAAGAGGTTTATGTCGCAAAGGACGAGCATGACAAGGCGCTTCAACGGGCAATGCTGCAATATTTCAACCCGAAAAACCGCAAGCTTGTTGTAGAAGCCTTACGCAAAGCCGGACGCACGGACTTAATCGGAAACGGTCCGAACTGTTTAATTAAGCCCGACTATAACGAACGAAAGCCGTACGGAAACCACAACACAGATAGGAAGAAGAATTATGGCAAGAGCAACAAAAAAAGGTAAATCCGGTTTTGTGTCTGTCCTCGTGATTGCAGTTGTCGGATTGCTTGCAATCGGCGGAAAGCTCGGCATTGTGGATTTGTCTTTCATGGGCGATGCGCCGAGTGATGTCGAGTCGGATTTTTCGGTGCATTACCTCGATGTCGGACAAGGTGACTGCGAAGTGATTTTCGACCACGGCAAGGTGATGCTGATTGATGCAGGCGAGTCGGACGAAAGCACAACAGTGAGGCAATATTTGAATCATTACGATGTTACGGAGATTGATTATGTAGTGGCAACGCATCCGCACAGCGACCACATCGGCGGCTTGACAAAGCTTTTGGAAGAGTATGAAATCAAGAATGTGATTATGCCGAAGCTGTCCAAGGATAACACGCCTACCACCTCGACCTATGAGCGTTTTCTTAATGCGGTGAAAGCGAGCGGTGCCAAGGTGATTGCCGCCAATCCGGGCAGCCGATACACGCTCGGTCAAGCCGATTTTCAAGTGCTTGCGCCGTTTGAGCAGGATGATGACTTGAACAATATGTCGGTTGTGCTGCGCATGGAATACGGCACAAATTCATTTTTGTTCATGGGGGACGCCGGCAAGCGAGTGGAGCGGCAAATCTTAAATAAAGATTTTGCGGTGGACTGTGATGTGCTGAAATTGGGTCATCACGGCAGTTCTACTTCCAATTCCGAAGACTTTTTGCTTGCGTCTTCACCGAAATACGCAATTGCCTGTTGCGGAAAAGGCAACAAATACGGTCATCCGCACGGTGAAACCGTTGACTTGCTGAATGAACTCGGCGTTGAACTGCTTCGCACGGATGAGAACGGAACGGTCGTTGCTTCGGTCGATTCGAACGGAACGCTGACGGTGCAAAAGGAGAAAAAGTGATTATGCTGTATATTGACCGCATCGAGGACGGCTTTGCCGTTTGTGAGCAGGAGGATGGGTCTTTTGTGTCACTTTCCCTTTCGGATTTGCCGGAGGGCGTAAAAGACGGAAGTGTGCTGAATCGGGATGAGCAAGGCAGGCTTTTCTTGGATTTGAATGCGGAGGAAAAGCGAAGAAATGCTTTGTTTAACCTGCAAGACAGTTTGTTTGATGAATGAAAAAAGCTGTAATCTCGTGTGTGAGGTTACAGCTTTTTTTACGCTATATTTCAAACAGCTTCTTTGCGTTTTCGCAGGTGACATCTAAGATCTGCTGTGCTTCTATGCCACGAAGCTCTGCGATTTTTTCTGCTACATAGGCGATGTAGTCCGAGCGGTTGCGCTTGCCTCGAAACGGAACAGGAGTCATGTACGGGCAGTCGGTTTCCAGCAAAATGCGGTTCAAATCAATGCTTTTCGCCACTTCGGCAGGCTTTTTGGCGTTTTTGAAGGTAACACTGCCGCCAATGCCAATGTAAAAACCAATGTCGAGAAGCTGTTGAGCGGTTTCCACACTGCCCGAAAAGCAGTGCATCACGCCACGGGGCTTATGCTTGAGAATCAAATCAACGCAGTCGGCGTGCGCTTCACGGTCATGTACAATCACGGGCAAATTCAGCGCGTTTGCCATAATCAGCTGCTTCTCGAAGAACTCAAGTTGAACTGCCTTCGGTGTGAAATCATAATGATAATCCAATCCGATCTCACCGATGGCGACGGCTTTTTTGTTGCGGCTCAACTGTCGAATGATGTCGAGTGATTCCCATG
>DNXM01000168.1:5461-5828 GCA_003505905.1 Oscillospiraceae bacterium | reverse complement strand
TTCTTCGCACGCATTTTCGGGGTGAATCCCGACGGCGGCGTAAACGTTTCCAAACTTTTCGGCAAGAGCCAATGAAGTCTGACTGCTTTTGACCGTGCAGCCGCAGTTGATAATACCGCACACACCGTTTTGAAACACTTCGTTCAGCGTTTCGGTTTGGTCTTGTTCAAAGCTTTCGTCATCGTAGTGAGCGTGGGTGTCGAAAATGTTCTTATACATTTATCTTACCCTTGTGCCGGGCTCAAGGTCGTCAACAAAAACAACCTTAACATCCTCTTCACCGCCTGCCAAAATCATGCCGCAGCTTTCTACGCCGCAAAGGGTTGCAGGCTTGAGGTTGGCAACCACAATCACATTGTGCCCGATT
>DNXM01000168.1:0-5439 GCA_003505905.1 Oscillospiraceae bacterium | reverse complement strand
ACCATTTTGCAATACCGCTTGCAACGGTTCTCGGGGTCTTTGAACCGTCATTCAGCGTTAATTCTAACAGCTTCTTTGCCTTTTTGACAGGCTTGCAGTCCACAACCTTTGCTACACGCAAATCCGCTTTCATAAAGTCGTCAAAGCTCATTTCGGGGGCGAATTCAATATCAGCCGCTTCCTCTGGCTGTGACTTGGCTTCGTTTTCCGCTTCGATTTCGGCGAGCATCTTTTCGGCATCAATGCGGTTGAACAGGGGAACGGCCTCACCCAAAACCGTGCCGGCAGGGATTGCTCCGAAAGCGGAAAGGCTCTCGTAACTGTCAACCGAACAGTTGATTTGTTCCAAAATCTTGGCAGCTGTGTCAGGCATATAGGGCTTGAGTTCAACGGCAATAAAGCGAATCGCTTCAATTAAGTTATACATTACCGTACCGAGGCGGTCTTTCTGCGCTTCATCCTTGGCAAGTGCCCAGGGCATGGTTTCGTCAATGTATTTATTGGAACGCTTTGCGACCTGCATCACTTCGTTTACCGCATCACTGATGCAGAAGCTATCCATCTTCTTGGCGCATTTTTCGACCGATTCCAACGCAACCTTTTTCAAATCCTCATCAATTTCATCGCTTGTGTCAGCTTTGGGCAAAACGCCGCCGAAGTATTTCTTCACCATGGCGACCGTGCGGTTGACAAGGTTGCCAAGGGTGTTCGCCAAATCGGAATTGTAGCGTTCAATCATGGTTTCATAGGTCAAAGAACCGTCAGCGGCGTGCGGAATTTCGGAGAGAAGATAGTAACGAACGGCGTCAACACCGAATTTTTCAATCAAATCATCCGCATAAATGACATTGCCACGGGACTTGGACATCTTGTCCGCACCGACCATCAGCCACGGATGACCGTAGACCTGCTTGGGCAGTGGCTCACCGAGAGCCATGAGCATAATCGGCCAGTAAATGGTGTGAAAACGGACAATATCCTTGCCGATGATGTGAACATCGGCAGGCCAGTATTTTTTGTAATTTTCGCCGCTTCCGTCCGGGTCAAAGCCCAAAGCGGTGATGTAGTTGGAAAGCGCATCAATCCAAACATAGATAACATGGTTATCGTCAAAGGTTACGGGGATGCCCCATTTGAATGAGGTGCGGGACACGCACAAATCCTGCAAGCCGGGCTTAATGAAGTTGTTGAGCATCTCTTTTTTGCGGCTTTCGGGGTAGATGAAGTCGGGGTTGGCTTCAATGTAATCCTCGAGCTGTTTTTGGTATTTGGAAAGGCGCAGGAAATAGGCTTCTTCCTTCGTTGGCACAACCTCACGCCCGCAATCGGGGCATTTGCCGTCAATCAACTGTGTTTCTGTGAAAAAGCTTTCGCAGGGTACGCAGTAAAGCCCTTCGTATGCACCTTTGTAAATGTCGCCTTGGTCATAGAGCTTCTTGAAAATCTTCTGAACGCTCTTTTCGTGATAATCGTCGGTTGTGCGGATAAATTTGTCGTAGGTAGTGTTTAACGCATCGCAAATCGCACGGATTTCACCGGCGACCTTGTCCACATATTCCTTAGGTGAAACACCGGACTCCTTGGCGTAATTTTCGATTTTTTGACCGTGCTCATCGGTTCCTGTGAGGAAAAAGACATCATACCCCTGCATTCGCTTAAACCGTGCAATGGAATCGGTCAAGACAATCTCGTAAGAGTTGCCGACATGAGGCTTGCGTGAGGTGTAAGCAATCGCCGTTGTGATGTAATAGGGCTTTTTGGACATATGATTTCCTCCTGATAAAAAGTTACTGCCTTTTATTATAACATCTTTTTTGTAAAAAACAACCGCTTTATCAACAAAAATGCACTCCGCAAAAAACGGAGTGCAGGAAAGTCAGTTGCTTGCTTTTTTGTTTTTCTCGACCATCTTTTTGGTGATTGCCGCGGCAATGAGCAGGAACAAAACAATAATCACAATCGGAATGGCGACAACCCACGGCTGTTCGCCGACATTTTTCAGCACCGTTCCGAACAGCGTGTATACAATTACGAGCGGAAGATTGCCGAGAAATGCGCCGACCATGTAGTTTTTGAACGAGATATTCATAGCGCCGAATAAAAGGCTTGACAAGTCGCCCGGCAGAAGACCGGCAAATTTGAACACCGCCGTCATGGCGATTTCGTTTGTTCCGGCGAAGTCTTCAACCTTTTTGACTGCCCTAAACCGTTTTGAAAGCGTTTCCACCATGCCTGCACCCGTAAAGCGACCGAGAAAATAGGGGATGGCGAGGCTTAAGAAAACCGAAATCAAATTGACGATTAAAGCGGTGAAATAATTCGGCAGGACATAGGCGCAAACCGAAAAGATGACCGCTGGCGGAAACACAAGCGCAAAGGATTTCACTACCGAAAGGCCGATAATAATGCCTGCCACGGCGAGCGTTCCGCCGGTGAGGAGCTTACTGAGGTTTTGAATGTTTGACATTTTGATGTTGTACCTTTGAATCAGATAAATGCCGACACCGACCATAATCACCATGAGAATGCCGGTAATAATTTGCAGTACTTTGACGAGCTTTCCGTAATCCTTTGTTTTTTCTGCCATTTTTGCACCTCTTGAATTTGTATTATGCGGATTTTGCTTGCTTTGATTTTTTCTCTTTCGGGGGAATTTCGCCTGCCTTGGTCAAGGCAATCTTGGTCATAACAGGACCGAACAGCTCATAAATCAGCGTAGCGCACAAAATGACGGCACGGATTTTATTGGCGTATTCCGCCGGTAATTCGCTCATGACCATTTGTGCCATACCGACGGCAACACCGGCTTGCGGTAAAAGCGTAATGCCGAGGTATTTGCGAATATTCGGTTCGGCTTTGACAACGGTGGAACCGATGAAAGCGCCGAGATATTTGCCGAGGGAACGGAAAATGATATACATTGCGCCGAGCAGACCGACCGTTTTGAGAACGGAGAAGTCAAGACCGGCGCCGGAAATGACGAAGAAAAGCATGAACAGCGGCGGTGTCCAGCGCTCGCAGCCGTCCAGCACTTTATCAGCTTCCTTGCTCAGGTTGCAGAAAACCGCACCAATCATCATGCAAAGGAGAAGTGCGGATAAATCCAGCTTTTCGGCAACGGCAACGCCGAGGAAAACGGCAGCGAGCATGACGCAAAGGCGGTTGGCACGGGAGTGGAACAGCTTCATGCAAAGCGTCATAATGCCGCCAATCACCGCACCGATGAGAAGTGACAGAACGATTTCGACAATCGGAGCGACTACGCAGGTGTAGAAGGTCAATTCCGCATCGGAACAAAATGTTTTTGCCAAGGCAATGCTGACGGAATAGACCATCAAACCGACCGCATCGTCCAAAGCAACAACAGGCAGCAGCGTTTGGGTGACGGGCCCCGAAGCCTTGTATTGCCGAACGACCATGAGTGTTGCGGCAGGAGCGGTGGCGGCGGAGATTGCGCCGAGTGTGAGAGAGATGGCAGGGTCAAATCCTGCCACACGAAGTGAGATGTTGACAAACAGAACAGCGGTGAGTGCCTCAAACATTGTGGTTGTGATGGCTCTCTTGCCGATGTGACGAATGGAGCTTAATTGAAATTCACTGCCGATGGAAAAGGCGATGAAGCCAAGCGCCACGGTGGTGATGATTTTGAAATCTGATAAGTACTGTGTGTTGATAAAATCACAGCAAAACGGTCCGACAATCAGTCCGGCAATCAAATAGCCGGTGACATTCGGCAGATTGGCAAGCTTTACCAGGCGATTCAGCACCAGGGCAATCACCATGGCAAGGCTCAAGCTGAGAAGGGTAGTCATAGTTGTTTTCCACTTTTCTAATTAAGATTTTCAGTTGATGCCTTCGACAAAAGACAGGGGAACAGCAAACATAATGCCGGTGTTGGGCTTGTCGATGCCGCCCGTAACTTCGTTGATGATTCTTCTTGCCGTGTCGATTTTTTCATCGGGCAAAACGATAAAAACGGTTTTGTTCATCTCGTGCGATGGTGTCATATATTTGCGGAGCATTCCGAAAATGGGCGGAGGCTCTACGGTGTCTTCGTCGATGACACGAAGCATTCCCTGTGAATCAATGACGGTTGCTCCACGCAGTTCGGCGTTGAGCAAAGCGGTAAGCAATTCGCCCAAGCATTCGGTTTTGTTTAAGACAAGAACAAGCAGTTTCATTTGCTTGACCTCCTATATTATTTTCCATGATACTTTACTCCCATTTGCGTCACTTGTCAAGATTTTCCCCTGTTGTTTCCATCCATTGCATGGCAAGAGCACCGCCGAACAGAATAAGGCAAATCGGTCGCATACAAATCAGCAAAGTGTCGGCATATTGCTCCAACAGCGTGTACTGCACCCAATGCACCGAGAAAAGCTTCAGCAAGGCGGAAATACCGAAAAGGCAAACGAGCAGAATGAGAGAAAAGCGCAGGAAGATTTTTGTGTGTTTTGTTAATTTTTTGAAAAATTCCGAAAAAAGCTTCATCTTATCACCGCTTCTATGGTAATATAGGAGCGGACAAAACGCAAAGGAAAAATGTTGCCAAGTGGAGGCGAACGGATGCATATCGGAATTTCAAGTGCTTGCTTTTATCCAATGAAAACGGAGCAGGCAATTAAACGGTGCGGTGAATTGGGCTTTCGGAATTTGGAGCTGTTTGTCAATTGCAACAGCGAAATGCAGGGGGAGCACTTTCGCCGTGTGAATGCAATGCTGAAGGAATACGATATGCAAGTCGGCTCGGTGCATCCGTACACATCCTTTTCGGAATCGTTTATGCTGTTTGGCTCCTATGAACGCCGAATCGACGAATTTGTTGAGTCATACAAACGCTTTTTCGACTTTTGTGCACGAATCGGCTCGGATAAGTTTGTGCTTCACGGCGGAAACACCGATGCGTTTGCGGACGGAGAAGAGTATTTTGAACGCTTCGCCAAGCTTTGTCGAGCCGCAGAACCGTTCGGTGTCGCAATCACCCATGAAAATGTAGTGCATAAACGGGGTGAATCACCGCAGTTTATGAGAAAGCTTGCCGACTACATCGGGCCGGATTTTGCCATGACCTTGGATATTAAGCAATGTCGCCGGGCAGGCGAAGACCCGTATGAGTTTATTCGCCTGCTGGGGAAGCACATTGTCAATGTGCATATCAGCGATTATGATGAGCGACATGACTGTATTGTTCCGCTCACGGGCAAATTTGACTTTCAGCCGCTTTTTCAAGCCCTTCGCCAAGTGGGCTATGACGGCAATTACATCATCGAGCTTTATGAGGACGGCTATCAGCAGGACACGCAAATTCTCGGTGCCGCACGGCAGTTGGAGGAGATGCTTTGCACGGTTGAAGCGAGTTAAGACCGAAAAATGAAAAAACCGCTGAAAATTTTTCAAATAATACTTGCAATTGCAGAATGATTGTGTTATTATAACCCA
>DNXM01000079.1:11403-13777 GCA_003505905.1 Oscillospiraceae bacterium | reverse complement strand
CCGATTGATTAAATCCGCCACGCACCCGTTGTTGCAGTGGCACGCCACATAGCGGCAGATTTCACGAATCGGCTGCGGCGCCTGACCGGCACAGGCAGGCAGCCCGACTGTTTTGAGCATATCCCAATCGTTATAATAATCGCCGATGGCGGCAACTCTCTTTTTCTCAATGCCGATTTGCTCGGCTAATTTCATCACGGCTACACCCTTATGTACGCCTGCGTTGAGCATTTCAAACGAAACGGGCGAGGTTGCCATGAAAGAACCGCTTTCTTCCGTTTTCGCTTCCTCTTTGATTTTTGACAACACATTCGGCGCACCCCAAAAAACAACCTTAAACCAATCGTCCTCGGGCACTTCGTCAATCGGCTTAATTGCATAGGCGGTTTTGTCACCGACCATTTGACCGACCGACAACACACCGGCACGCACCAAATAGACCTGTTCGGCACCGAAAATGCCGATTTCAACGCCGTTCAAGCCGTTGCCGTAGGTTGAAAGCATTCGTTCGACAAACGCACGGGCAGGCTGCTCCATGGTTTGCTTCCAAATAAACTCACGCCGTTCAAAGTCATACAGCCCTGCACCGTTGAGCACCACACACGGCTCATTCGGATGAACCCGACGATAGGCACGCTCCAACGAAGCAACCGGGCGGCCGGAAGCCAAAATAAAATGACCGCCGCAACGCATAAAGCGCTCAATCGCATATTGGTTGCGTGGCTGAAGACGGCGCAGCTTTGTGTTCAGCGTGCCGTCAATATCCGAGGCAATCAGCCATTGCGACATATTCCGTTCCGTTTCGGATTCCTCCCTTCGGCTCACTCGTTCGGTTCGTTCTCTTCCGACTCGTTCGCCTTGTTTGCTTTCACTTTTTTCTTAAAGCGTTTGATTTTGTTTGTGCTTGTTTTTTCAAATTCCTTATCCCGAATGACAACCTTGGAAATCTGCTTATAAATCGGCAACTCCTTGCAGGCATTACGAATGGAGCGCAGAACCTCGGCAGGCGTTTTGATTTCGTTCAAAAACACCTCGGCAAGCAATGTGCTTTCGTTGCCGTTTTCATCGGTTTCACCGCTGACAATGACTTCGGAAACATAATCAATACCCTGAATGTATCCTTCGATTTCTTCGGGATAAATATTTTTACCGTTGTTCAAAACGATGATGTTCTTCTTGCGTCCCGAAATAACAAGCTGTTCCTTATCGTTGATGTAACCGAAATCCCCCGTATAGAACCAGCCGTCCTGCAATACCTCTTCGGTCAAGTCGGGGTTCTTGTAGTAGCCGAGCATGACGATATCGCCCTTGACCAGAATTTCGCCGATTCCCTCTTCGTTCGGCTCGTCAATCTTCCATTCGATGCACGGCAATTTGATGCCGCAGGTGCGGAAATCGTTCGCCGCATCGTGATTGGCGCAGACCAACGGAGAACATTCCGTGATGCCGTAGCCGTTGATTAAGCTGATGCCGATGTTATCGAAAAACTCCGCCACCTCGGGGCGAATCGGCGCACCGCCGCAGACAATCTTTTTCAGCTTGCCGCCGAAAATATCGTGAATGAACGAAAACTGCTCACGCCGTTTGTCTACACCGATTTTTCGCATGGCGTTGCTCACGGAAACAAGCTTTTCAAAGCTTTCCGTCAAGCCCTTTGCTCCCATTTCACGCATAATGCGGGCATAAAACATTTCCGCCAATGCAGGCACAACATACATATATTCGGGCTGATAGAGCTTCAGATTTTTCAGCACGGCAATCATGCTTTCGTTGATGCAAAGCGTCGAATGATGATGAAACGACACCAACAAATCGCTGACACATTCATAAGTATGGTTGTACGGCAAAATCGAAAGACCGACTTCAAACACGGTCGACACCTGCAAGCCGTAATAGACGCTCGAAACCAAATTGCGCTCGCTGAGCATAACACCCTTCGACATTCCCGTTGTGCCCGAGGTGTAGACCAACAGCTTCATGGCAGACGGGTCGCTGCGGCAGGCAAGGTATTTTGCTTTTGCCGCCTCATCGCACCGTGCCGCCTCCGTGCATTCGGCAAAGGAAAGAAACTCACCGTCCGCTTCCGCTCGCTGAAAGCCGATAAACAGCTTGGCGTTCGGCAGATTCGCCCGATTTTCACGCAGAAAATCTTCATGCCTTGCATCATAAAAAACAACCTTTGCTTCGCTGTCGTTGAGCAGATGAAGCATATCCTTGGCAGGCAGTTCCTTATCAATCGGAACAAAACAGCCTGCGGAACGCAGCACCGTAAAATAGGCTTTAATCCATTGTACGCTGTTTGCGCCGATACAGGCGGCAGTGCAGTCCGTCAAGTCATTCTGTGCAAGGAAAGCACCCAAAGCATAAATATCAT
>DNXM01000079.1:237-11368 GCA_003505905.1 Oscillospiraceae bacterium | reverse complement strand
ATGGATGAATGCATCATATGTGATTGCGTGAATTTGACTATCGGCTTTATATTTATAGGCAACCTTGCCGGGACACTGCTCATATGCCAAGTCAATCATATGAGCAATACTCTCCACAGGCTGTACTTCGTAATAGCTGTACTTAACCTTTGCCATACGATACTCCTTTCGCTTTGAAAACCGGAATGCGTTCATTGTATACCAAATCGTCGCATTTGTCACGCTATCGGCGAAAAATTCTGCTCTATTCTGCAAAATCGCATGAGTAGAGCGTGTTTTCCCCTTTCTACTGTGAGTAGAACAAACGCAGAATAGGCGTTTTCAGCTTGCTTTTCGGTTCGCTTTGCGGTATAATGTCATTCATGAGAATTTACCGAGTAGAGGAGTGAATTTTCCTTGACCGAAGAAGAATTGAAACGAAATCTATCAAAAAACATCGTTTTTTTACGCAAAGAAAACGGTCTGACACAAGCGGAGCTTGCACAAAGGCTGAACTATTCCGATAAGTCGATTTCCAAATGGGAGCGTGGGGACGGTGTGCCCGATGTGCTTGTGCTGCAACAAATTGCCGAAACCTACGGTGTTACGCTCAACGACTTAATCAGCGAAAAAACGCCAAAGCCGATCGGCAAAAAGCCGCACCTGACCAACCGCATTATTATTCCGCTTCTGTCCGTCGGGCTTGTCTTTTTGGTGGCATCCGTCATCTTTTTTTCCATTCGCTTTGCCGGCGTGAATGAATCAAAAACATGGTTTGTTTTTCTCTATGCGATACCCGTTGCCTGTATTCCGCTCATCGTTTTTTCGGCACTTTGGTTTCGCAACTTGGCTCGCTGCCTGTCCGTGAGCGGTTTGATTTGGTCGTTTACGCTGTGCTTGAAGGTGTCCATCCCGAATGATAACATGAAATTCATCTTCATCACCGCCGCCATTCTTCAATTATTGGTTGTTTTATGGTTCTTCATGCGCTACCGTGCCGCAAAACGGGAAGAAAAAGCCGCAGCGAGCGAATAATCGGTTCGTCTTGACATATGTATCAAACAAGAGTATTATAATATAGATAAATATAGGAAAGGACGATTCAAAATGAACTTTGTTTATAGAACGCACGGCACCTGCTCCCGCCGTATTTTGATTGATGTTGACGGCGATGTCATTCAGTCAGTCAAGTATGAGGGCGGCTGCGCCGGCAACTTGGCGGGCATTTCTTCGCTTGTTGCAGGCATGAAGGTAGACGATGTGATTCAAAAATTCTCGGGCATTCCCTGCGGATTCAAAAGCACCTCCTGCCCCGACCAGCTTGCGCAGGCACTCCTCGCCTACAAAGAGGGCAACATCGAATAAGCAACGAAAGGCGGTTTGAATATGAGCATGAAACTGATTATTGCGATTGTCAACAGCGATGACGCTCATGCAGTCTTAAACGCAATCGCCAAAGCAGGCTTCAGCGCAACCAAGCTTTCCACCACGGGCGGCTTCATGCGTGCCGGCAACACAACCCTGCTCATCGGCATTGAAGAAGAAAAGGTCGATGAAGTCATTGCACTCATCGGTGAACATTCCAGCAGCCGCAAACAAATCACCGCCGCATCCCCCGCAGGCGGTATCGAAGGGCGTTTGATTGCCATGCCGATTGAAATCACCGTCGGCGGAGCAACCGTCTTTGTGATTGATGTCGACAAATTTGTGAAGCTGTGATGATGAATTTTTCCGACATTCAAATCAACCAAACAACGGCGCAGCTCATCGAGTCCGCCGTTGCGGCAAACCATTTACCGCACGCCGTCATATTAGAAGGCGGAAGCGAGGCGGATCGGCTCAAGCTTGCCCGACTGCTTGCCCGCACATTTCTGTGCCGAAGCGAGGGGAACCGTCCGTGCGGCGAATGTGCCGACTGCCGCAAAGCTCTTTGCGGATTTCACCCCGATTCAACGGAATGTATTGCTCAAGCAGGCAGCACAGATGCGCTGAAGGTCGATGCCATTCGGCAAATCCGCACCGATGCGTTCGTGTTTCCGAACGAAGCGAATCACCGAGTGTTTTTGCTCCACAATATGCAGTTGAGCAACGAAGCGGCGCAAAACGCTCTGCTGAAAATTTTGGAAGAACCGCCCGAATATGTGCGGTTTCTCCTCACCTGTCCTACCTCAACGGCTCTGCTCCCAACCATTTTATCCCGTGCCTGCACCTACAATTTGGGTCAGCAGGTGGACGATAATTCCGATGAAACCAACGAAAAAATTCTTGAAATCACACAGCAGATTGCCGTTGCGCTCGGCGCCCCGAACGAATTTGATTTAATGAAAGTCACCGGTGCTTTTGAAAAGGATTTCACCCTGCTTTCGCCGGTGTTGAACAAGCTGCAGCTCGTTTTGCGGGATGCTTTGGTCGCCAAGAACGGCGGCGAACGGCAGGTGATGCTTTCCGCCTGTTCCCGAGAGGCACTTACCCTTGCCCGCCGTTTCACCACGGCTCGCCTGTTGGAGATGATTCGTGTCACAAACGAGATGCAGGCGGCAATCAATCTCAATGCAAACCACAATCTTTTGCTGACAAGGCTTTGCAGTCTTTTGAGCACTGCGGCCGGCAAATAAAATTCACAAACGAAAGGATTTTCCGATATGGCAACCGTAGTCGGCATCCGCTTTAAGGATGTCGGAAAAATTTATTATTTTGCACCCACTGACGACACTTTCAAAAAGAACGACAAGGTCATTGTCGAAACCGTGCGTGGCGTGGAATGCGGCGAAGTTGCGCTGGAGCCGAAAGAGGTTCTTGACGATGAAATTGTTAAGCCGTTGAAAAAAATCATTCGCAAGGCTACACAATCCGATTTGAGAAAATTGGAAGAAAACAAAAAGAAAGAGGCGGAAGCGTTCCGCATTTGCGAACAAAAAATCGAAAAGCACAAGCTTGAAATGAAGCTTGTCAATGTGGAGTACACATTGGACGGCGGCAAAATTCTGTTCTATTTTACGGCGGATAACCGTGTTGACTTCCGTGAATTGGTCAAGGATTTGGCAGGTGTTTTCCGCACCCGCATTGAATTGCGCCAAATCGGCGTGCGTGACGAAGCGAAGATGCTCGGCGGTCTCGGTATGTGCGGACGGCCGTTTTGCTGCAGCTCTCACATGGGTGATTTTCAGCCCGTATCCATTAAAATGGCAAAGGAACAAGGCTTGAGCCTGAACCCCGTTAAAATCAGCGGAACCTGCGGCAGACTGATGTGCTGTTTGAAATACGAGCAGGATTCCTACGAGCATTTACTGCGTGTTACACCGAAAATCGGCGCTGTCGTTGAAACCAAGGATGGCAAAGGCACGGTGACCGAAACCAATCTTCTCACCGGCATGATTAAAGTGTCGTTGGAGCGCAATCCGAATGCCACTCCGATTTCGATTCACCGTCACGAGGTCAAGGTGTTAAAGGACGGAAAAATCCGCATTGACAAAGCAGAGCTGGACGCTCTGAAAGGAATTGAATGAAAGCGTTTATTGAAAATTCACAGCAACCCGAAAGAGCCGTTTTGGTCGGCGTGGATTTCGGTCGGTTCGACCCCGAGCAATCCTTGGACGAGCTGGAGGAATTGGCAAAAACCGCCGGTGCCGAAGTCATCGGTCGCATGACGCAAAAGCGTGACAAGCCTGACACTGCCACCTTTATCGGTTCGGGCAAGCTTGAGGAGCTGAAAGAGTTTTGCAAGGGCAACGAGGTGGATTTGCTCCTTGTTGACGATGAGCTGACTCCGTCACAGGCAAGAAACATTGAGGATGCCGTGGATGTGCGTGTGGTTGACCGCACAACGCTGATTCTTGATATTTTTGCCGCAAGAGCCATTTCGGGCGAGGGCAAATTGCAAGTCGAGCTGGCACAGCTCAAATATTCCCTGCCTCGTTTAACGGGCAAGGGCGCAAGCCTTTCCCGTTTGGGCGGCGGCATCGGCACAAGAGGTCCCGGCGAAACGAAGCTGGAAAGCGACCGTCGCCACATTCGCCGCCGAATTGCCTCCTTAGAGGAACAGCTTATCGAATTGGAAAAGCGCAGAGGCAGCTTGCGCACACGCCGAGCAAAGGACGGTGTGCAAACCGTTGCCATTGTCGGCTACACCAACGCCGGTAAATCGACCTTGATGAACACCCTCACGCAAGCCGGTGTGCTGGCGGAGGACAAGCTTTTCGCAACGCTTGACCCGACCTCCCGTGGGTTGGATTTGCCGGACGGTCGCCGTGTGATGCTGATTGATACCGTCGGCTTAATTCGCCGTTTACCGCACCATTTGGTTGAGGCGTTCAAATCCACGCTGGAGGAAGCGGTGGACGCCACGGTGATTTTGAATGTATGTGACGCTTCTTCACCCGAATGTGCGGAGCATTTGCGGGTTACATCCGATTTGCTGACTTCGCTGAACTGCATGGATAAGCCGATTATTTCGGTCATGAACAAATGCGATTTAGTGCCTTCCCTTACGGATTTGCCGACCATCGGCCGTTCCGTCATGATTAGCGCAAAAACGGGCGAAGGCTTGGAGCGTTTGCTTGATGCGATTGTGCGTGAATTGCCGCAGACACGCCGGCAGGCAAAGCTGCTGCTTCCCTATGCGGCAACTGCCGCAGCGGCACGCTTCCGCACAGAGGGCAAGCTGTTGTCGGAGGAATATACCCCTGACGGCATTTTGCTGGAGGTTATTGCCGAAATTCGATTGTTAAACGAATTTCAGGATTATATCATGGAATAATTGAGGTGAATTCCCTTGATTCTTGCTTCCGCTTCGCCACGGCGCAAAGAGCTGTTGGCTTTGGCAGGGTTTGATTTTTCGGTTGAAACCGCATCGGTCGATGAGGTCTTCGACCCGAGCCTTTCCCCCGAAGCGATTGTGATGCACTTGGCTTGCATCAAGTCCGCTCCGATTGCCGAAAAGCATCCCGATGAAATTGTCATCGGCGCCGACACCGTTGTTGTGTTGGATGAAAGCATTCTCGGCAAGCCAAAGAATGACGAGCAAGCCAAAGAAATGCTTCGCCGTTTGTCCGGTCGAGTGCATCAGGTTTACACAGGCGTTTGCCTGAACAAGGGCGGCGAACACATCTGCTTTCACGAATGTACCCTCGTTCGCTTCAAGCCGCTCACGCAAGAGCAAATTGACGCTTATGTTGCCACGGGCGAACCGATGGACAAAGCCGGCGCCTACGGCATTCAAGGCAAAGGATGCGTGCTGATTGAGGGCATTGAGGGCGACTATTTTAATGTCGTCGGTCTGCCGGTTTCACACCTCTATGATGAAATTCAAAGGTTATGGTAATTGTATGTTGAAAAAGAATCTGTTCTCAAAAGGAATGGCGTTGCTTCTTGTCGGCACCTTATTATTCGCTTTGTTCGGATGCGGTGCAACGGAAAAAGCGAAAGAAACCGATGAATCCAAAAAGCTTGTGAATGTTGTCTGTACGCTGTTCCCGCAGTATGATTTTGTCAAGCAAATTGCAGGGGACAAGGTTGAAATCACCCTGCTTTTAACGCCCGGCACGGACAGCCACACCTATGACCCAAGCCCGACCGACATGGTAAAAATCAACAACTGTGATTTGTTTCTTTACACAGGTGACTTGATGGAAGCGTGGGCGGCTGATGTGCTCAAAAGCGTTGATACCGAAAAGGTCACCGTGGTTGATTTGTCAAAGGGTGTTGCACTTTCCCCGGTTGAGCACCAACATCATGAGGATAAGAGCAGCGAGGGTGAAGCGGACGGGCATGACCATTCGGTTGACCCGCATATTTGGACAAGCCCGAAGAATGCCAAAATTATGGTTCAAAGCATTGCCGATGCGTTGAGCAGGGTCGACCCGGAAAACGCTGATTTTTACGACATTGACGCAAAGAGCTATTGCGATAAGCTCGACCGTTTGGATGCAAAAATCCGTACGGTTGTGAACGAAGCACCGCTGAAAGAAATTGTCGTCTGCGACCGTTTCGCCATGCACTATTTCTGCAAGGAATACGGTCTTGCCTATATAGCGGCGTTTGACTCCTGCACCTCCGAAACCGAACCGAGTCCCGCTGTGTTGGCGGAGATTACGCAGTTTGTAAAAGACAATAACATTCCGTTGGTCTTTTATGCGGAGCTGTCCAACAAAAATCTTGCCGAAAAGGTGGCGTCCTTAACCGGCGTTTCAATTGCGGAGCTTCATTCCGCTCACAATGTATCGGCAGATGATTTTGCAGACGGTGTTACCTATTTAGATATAATGGAGCAAAATTTGATGAGTTTGAAACTCGCTTTGGGAGTCGTTTCATGAACAAAATCCTCGAAATCAAAGACCTCTCGATGAGCTATGAGCGCACAAAGGTGTTGAGCCGTGTCAACTTTCACCTGTGTGAAGGAGAATGGCTGAGCATCATCGGCGAAAACGGCTCGGGTAAAACCACTTTGCTCAAGGGCATTGCAGGGCTGTTGCCGTTAGCCGAGGGCACCATCGAGCTTTCCGGCGGTGTCACCCGAAACACCATTGGCTACCTGCCGCAGCAAACCGCTATTCAGCGCGACTTTCCTGCCTGCGTCCATGAGGTTGTCATGTCCGGCTGTACGGGACGCAAAAAGGTCATCGGCTTCCACAATGCGCAGGATAAAGCACGAGCCGAGTCCGCTTTGAAGGAGCTTGGCTTGGACGGAATGCTCCACCGACCCTACTGTGATTTGTCGGGCGGTCAGCAGCAGCGTGTCCTGCTTGCTCGTGCGCTGTGCGCAACCGAAAAGCTGTTGATTCTCGATGAACCCGTCACGGGGCTTGACCCGTTGGTTGCCGCTGAAATGTATGAATGCATTCGGCACTTGAACAAAGACAAAAGGGTTGCCGTCATCATGGTTTCACACGACATCAACGGAGCTGTAAGAAACAGCGACAAAATTCTCCACATCGGCAGTAACGGCGTTGAATTCTTTGGTTCCACCGAAGAGTACCTTCTCAGTGATTTGGGGCAGCGCTTTGTCGGTCAATAATCGAATGAAAAACACACCTTGTCGCATAGAATGTCGATGAGGTGTGTTTTTTATGGTGATAAAATTCAAAAAGCTCTATCTCCTGCTCTTTGCAATCGTCGTATTAACCGTTTCCGCCTGTGTTCAAATCGTGCGGGCACAGCCGACTGCGGCAACCCCCGCACCGACTCCTCTTCCGATTGTGATGTACCACCAGGTGAACAAAAGTGCAAATCGTGCGGGCACCTACTGTGTAACGCTTGACGAACTGGAATCCGATTTTCGTTACATCAAAGAATGCGGCTACACCGCCATCACCACTGAACAACTGCTCCGTGCGGTGGACGGCAAAGCCGCATTGCCCGACAAACCGATTATGATTACCTTTGACGACGGCTTTGAAAGCATTTTTCAATATGTTCAGCCGCTGTTAAAGCAATATGACCTTTGCGCCGTGGTATCCGTTGTCGGCGCTTACACCGACCGCTATTCCGAGCTGGATGACCATTCGGTGAACTACGCCTATTTGACATGGAGCGAAATCGAACAGCTTGCTCAAAGCGGAACGGTTGAAATTCAAAACCACAGTTATGATTTGCATCAAATCAACAACTGCGGTCACAAGGGCGCAAAAAAGCGCAATGGTGAAAGCGAAGAAGAGTATCGGGCTTTTCTGCAAACCGATTTGCAAAAAATGCAGGAGCTTTGCGAAAAAAACGCAAAAATCAAGCCCATCGCCTTCACATATCCCTTTGGCTGTTACTCGAAAGAGTCAAAGGAAATCATTCGGGAAATGGGCTTTCGTGCCTGTTTTGTTTGTGAAGAAAAAATCAATTCGATTGATTACGAAAACACCGATTGGCTGTATCACCTGTGTCGGTTTAACCGACCGCACGGCGTTTCCACCCAGCTGTTTTTCGGCAAGCTGTTCGGGGAATAATCAATCGTTGTCGTCCATCAGCTTTTCCAAAGCGGCAAGCTTGACGGCAATGGTAATCAAATTCATCGCTTCACGAAGTTCATCCAGTGACGGATAAGACGGCGCAATACGAATGTTGCTGTCGTTCGGGTCTTTGCCGTAGGGATAGGTAGCACCGGCACCCGTGAGCGTTACGCCTGCCTCACGGCACAGCTCGACCACACGCTTGGCACAGCCGTGCATGACATCCAAGCTGACAAAGTAGCCGCCTCTCGGGTGTGTCCACTCGGCAATGCCGAGTCCCGTCAAATCACGGTCAAGGGTCTTGACCACAATTTCGAACTTCGGTTTCAAAATGGATGCGTGGCGCTTCATGTACTCTCTCAACCCGTTGCCATCCCGCAGCACACGGGCGTGACGCAGTTGGTTGATTTTATCATAACCGATGATTTGACGGCTCATCCGCTCGGCAATCATCTTGATGTTGTTTTCCGATGCCGCCAACACGGCGATGCCTGCACCGGGGAAGCTGATTTTGGATGTGGATGCCACCTCGATAATCATATCCTCGTTACCGTTCTTTTCCGCCTCGGGGAAGATGTTCAACAGCGTGTCGCCCTCATCCGCAATATCGTGAACGAAATAGGCATTGTCCCAAATCACACGGAAATCGTCTGCTGCCGGCTTCATGGAAGCAATGCGACGCACGGTTTCATCGGAAAATGTGATGCCGATGGGATTGGAATACTTCGGCACACAGAACATACCCTTGACGGAGCTGTCCTGAATCAATTCCTCGACCTTATCCATATCGGGACCCGATTCGAGCATCGGCACATTGACCATTTCAATGTTGAAATATTCACAGATGCCAAAATGGCGGTCATAGCCCGGCACGGGGCAAATAAACTTAATTTTACCCTGAAGCATCCACGGTGTACTGCCTGCGCCGTGCGTCATGCACTGCGCCACATAGTCGAACATAATGTTCAAGCTTGAGTTACCGCAAACGATAATGTTGTCATTCTGCACACCGAGAGCCTGCGAAAAAATGGTTTTGCACTCCTCCAAACCGGTCAGGTTGCCGTAATTGCGGCAATCCGTGCCGTCCTTCGCCTTGTAGCCGTTCAGCGCATTCACGCTGTCAAAAATATCCAACGACATATCCAACTGCGCCGTGCTCGGCTTACCGCGGGACATATTCAAATGCAGGTTGCGTGCTTTGAATTCATCGTATTGCTGTTTGACTTCGTCATATTGCATTTGCAATTGGTCTTGGGATAACCCACTGTATAATGACATTCTCTTCACCCATTTTATTATATGATTCAATTGTTCCCTATTCTACTATAAACCGCTCCGTTTTGCAAGTTTATTTCAAAATTCCGTCAATATAGTTGCTTTTCTGTCGGATTTATGCTAAATTTTAGAGGATATCGACGGAAATTTTTGCATTTTTTCGGCGGTAAACATTCATTTTTGATTGTGTGGTGAGCGTGTGGCAATCCATTTGCTGAAATCAGCGGAGGCGTTGCGGATTGAAGTTGCAGAATGGCTGTTGGTCAAAGACAAGCACAATGTTTTTAGCACGGGCAATGAATTGGGCGAGCTTTTTCTGCGGGACTATACGCTGCCTCAGCTTGACGAAACGCTCATTGAAACCTTGGTCGATGAAAAAGAAAATATCACCCTGGTGTTTGAAAGCACCATACGCCTCTCCCCACGGGAAACCGTGGACGGAAGACCGGCTTTTTTCACCGTTTTGCGCTATGTTCGTGCGCTGTACGATGACAGCGGCAATATCTACCGCTACTTGACACTGGGGTACAAAACCGAAAAATAAATTTTTTGAATAAAGCAAATAAATAGCGTCAAACCGTTGCCTTTCTCTTCCGAAACATCAAAAATCCTGCATAAATGCACGCAAAACCGAACATATCTATACTATCACCCTTGACACGATGTTGATTATGTGGTATTGTGTGACTAATTCGGAGTGGCATTCCGAATTAGTAGGAGGTTATTGTTATGGAATATATGCACAGACATATCGAAGATGTTGTTGAAAACTCCTTTCGTACATTCAAATCTGTGCTTGTAACCGGTGCAAGGCAAACCGGAAAATCCACCCTTTTGCAACAGAATTATTCTCACATCAACTCGATTTGCTTTGATGATGCGTTTTTGGAAATGCAGGCAACGGAAAACCCCGATATGTTTCTTTCCATGAACGGAACGCCTCTTTTGCTGGATGAGGTTCAGTATGTTCCGTCACTTTTCCGATACCTTAAAATGCATTGCGATAAGAACAAAGTCAACGGACAGTATCTTCTGACAGGCTCTCAGCCATTTCGGCTCATGGATATGGTTTCGGATTCCATGGCGGGCAGAATAGCGATTGTTGAGTTAGCGCCTCTATCCTTGAGAGAAATTTGCCATTCCGATTTCAAAACCCCGTTTTTACCAACCCTTGCATACATCCAATCCAGAAAAGGAACCGAAACAAAACCCGACAGCGTTTGGCATATCATTCACAGGGGGTTTTATCCCGAGCTGCAAAACTCTGATGTTGACTGGTCCATGTTTTATTCGAGCTATGTAAAAACATATCTTGAAAGGGATGTCAGAGGGCTTTCGAATGTTCAGGATCTTACCGCATTCCGTAATCTTATGATTGCCTGTGCCGCAAGAACGGGTCAAATGCTCAACTATTCCAATATTGCAGATGAAATCGGCAAAGACGCAAACACCGTCAAAAGCTGGATATCCGTTCTTGAAGCATCCGGTCTTGTATACATTCTTGAACCTTTTGCAAACTCCGTATTGAAAAGAGCCATCAAAACACCCAAGCTCTATTTCCGAGATACCGGTCTTGCGGCTTATCTTACCCGCTGGCTCTCTCCCGAGGCTCTTGCAAACGGTGCTATGAGCGGAGCTTTCTTTGAAACCTTTGTTATTTCGGAAATACTCAAAAGCTACTCAAACAGAGGGTTGGACTACCGATATTTCGTTTCGTACTACAGGGGAAAAGACAAGAAAAAGGTTACCAAAAACGGAACGGAGAAAACAGTTGAAGCGGAAATTGACTTTATTATCGAACAGGACGGTATCCTGTACCCCATTGAAATCAAAAAAGACGAAAATCCTGACGCAAGTATGACATCGGCTTTTCAGATTCTCAACAACCTTCCCGACAAAAAAAGAGGAACCGGTGCTGTTATTTGTAACTGCTCCGCTCCGGG
>DNXM01000079.1:0-208 GCA_003505905.1 Oscillospiraceae bacterium | reverse complement strand
GGTATGCTCAGAGAAAATGTTTTTGCAATCCCCTGTCATTTTATTTAACGAAAACCGTAACGATTTTCTTTCCCTTTTCAAATGGCATTTGTACCGCTACCGCAGACACATTATGATAACCTGTACACAACGATTATTCCAATAGCGAATATGCACAAAAGGAGCCGATGGACATTCCACCGACTCCTTTATTTTATACAATTATATA
>DNXM01000084.1:3050-19191 GCA_003505905.1 Oscillospiraceae bacterium | reverse complement strand
ATGTACTGCTACGGCTGGGGCGACGGCGGCGGCGGTGTGGACACCGAAATGTTGGAATATGTGAAGCGCTACAAAAAGTTCCCCGGCTTGCCCACCGCAGAGGTCAGCAAGATTGAGGATTCCCTTGCCCGCATGAAGGCAAAGGCAACGGACACCAATATCCCCACTTGGAAAGATGAGCTTTACTTGGAGGAGCACCGCGGTGTGCATACCACCAAGGCACTTTTGAAGAAATATAACCGCAAATGCGAAAACGAACTTCGTCAAGCGGAAATTTTCTGCTCTGTTGCCATGAAAATGGGCAATGCCTATCCCTTGGACCAACTCAATGAGGCGTGGCAGAGATTGCTTACCACCCAGTTCCACGATGGTCTCCCCGGTTCCCATATCACCGAGGTATTCCACGATATGTGCAACGAGTATGAGGAAATCCTTGCCATTATCGCAAAGGTAAAGGATGCCGCATTGAACACCATTGCAGGCAACATTGACGGCAGTGCAAGATACGGCAAGCCCTTTGCTCTGTTTAACTCCCTCGGTGTTGCCGCCACCTCCAAGGTGGAAATGCCCTATAAGGATGCGGAAATCTACGATGCCGAGGGCAAAAAGGTTCCCGTACAGGCCTACACCAAGCCCGACGGCACCAAGGTTCTTTGCTTCGTTGCCAAAAATGTTCCCGCTTGCGGCTACAAGGTTTACTACGCCAAGCCTGCCGCAGTGCCGCAGGCTGTTGCCGCCGACCCGAGCACCTTTGAAAACGATTTCTTCTCGCTCAAGTTTGACGAGCGTGCCGAGCTTGTTTCCGTTTTCGACAAAAAGAACAACCGTGAGGTGCTTTCCGGCAAGGGCAACGCATTCCGCCTTTACGAAGACCTGCCTGGCAAGTACGATGCTTGGGATATTGTTGCCACCTATGTTGACCGTGAATTCGACACACCTGCCGGCAAAATCGAAGGCATGGTCAAGGGCGATGTGTTCACCTGCGTGACCGTTTCCAAGGTAATCAACCGTTCCCGTGTGCTGCAAAACATCATTATCTATAACGAGCTTGACCGCATTGATTTCGACACCTTCATCAGCTGGCACGAGCAGGAAAAGCTGCTCAAGGTCGGCTTTGATGTGGATATCAAGGCGCAAAAATACACCCGTGATATTGCGTACGCCACCATCGAAAGCTCGAATTACCGCCACAATCCCTATGACAAGGCGAAGTTCGAGGTTTCCGCTCACAATTTCATTGATATGAGTGAAGACGGCTACGGCTTGTCCATCCTCAACGACTGCAAGTACGGTTTCGAAGTAGACAAGAACCGCATGATTATCACCCTGCTCAAGGCTCCGATGAACCCCGACCCCGAATCCGACCGTGGTGACCACTACTTCACCTACTCGCTGTATCCGCACGCAGGAGATTGGAAGGACGCCGGCACGCTGGCGCAGGGTCTTGCGTTCAACAACCCGTTGACCGCTGTCGAAGTCAAGCCCGAAAGCAAGGGCGAAACCAAGGGCTCGTTCGTGCGTGTTTCTGCCGACAATGTTCCGCTGGAGGCGCTGAAGAAGTGCGAAGACGAGGATGCTTACATCATCCGCTTTGTTGAAAAAGCAGGCCGCAGAACCAAGGTCGATGTGGATTTCTTCACCGAAATCGCAAAAGCGACCGAGGTCAACCTCTTGGAGCGTGAGGATGTCGCATTTGACGGCATTGACGGCAAGCAGTTGAAGTTTGAAATCAACCCGTTTGAAATCAAGACCTTCAAGCTGTTCGTAAAGTAAACCGAATAAAAAAACTATCGGGTGTCCCTGCGGATGCCCGACAAAATTCATCAAAAAAGGTGTTTGCGCGCGAGGTTTCCTCCGTGCAAACACCTTATTCATTTTCTGTTTCCGTTCTTCGCAAAAAAGCGGCAATCAAATCAATATTTTTCCATGTCCTCAACATTCAGCACAAGCACCGTTGCGCCGCCGACAGTGACCTCGTCCTCCAAGGCACCCTCTGCAAAGCCTCTGCCAAACGATGTTGAAGTGGTGTTGGTGTGGGTACGGGTTCGGGAATGCTTTTGGATGATGTCTTTTGCAAGCGCCACACGGCTTTCCTCCGTGCCGATTAAAAAGGTGGTGTTGCCCACCATCAAAAAGCCGCCCGTGGTGGAAAGCTTGGTGACGGTGAAATTCTCTTTCGTCAAAGCTGCCGCAACAACAGCGGAATCCTCGTTATTTACAATCGCAATAATCAGTTTCATGGTTCATTCTCCTCTTATAATTTCGGTTCGAGCATCTTACGGCTCTTCATGTCCAGCTTGCGGTAATCAAGCACCTCATAGCGGTTGTCGTTAGCGTCTTTAATTAAAACACGCCCGTCGTACAGCGGCTTAATGCTTGCCATATGGTTGCGGATTTCAAAGGTAATCACACCTCGGTCGGTTTCCACCGTCCACATCCAAATGAGGAACTTTTCCGTCATCTTCTGAATTTTTGTGATACGGGGCATGGTGTAGTATTCCTTGAGTGCTCGAATCACAACCTCCTTGGATTCGGGCATCAGCTGTTCGGCATCACGAATAATCGCCCGTTGCTCGCCATCCTCATCGAGCAAAACCAAATAGTGGTTTCCGCCGGACTTGGGGAACAAGCGGTGCACTTCCAAGTTTGTCAGCTTTTCACCTGTATGAAAAAACTCGGCATCCACGAAAATCCCATCGTTTTCGGTGATTTTAATTTCCGGTCCGTCAATGTATTGAATCACGGCTCTTTCCCTCCTTATTCAAAGCGTTCGGCTTCTTTTTGCGCCCGGAGCTGTTCGCCCATGGACTGAATTTCCACCAACTTATAATATTTGCCCTTTTTGTCAAGCAATTCCTGCGGCGTACCGCATTCAATGATTTCGCCCTTGTCGACAACGACGATTTTGTTCGCCTTGCGCAAAGTGGACAGGCGGTGCGCAATCATCAGCGTTGTGCGCCCTCGAATCAATCGCTCAATCGCCTCTTGAATGAGCTTTTCCGTTTCGGAGTCAACCGCAGCCGTGGCTTCGTCCAAAATCAAAATAGACGGATTTTTCATCACGGCACGGGCAATGGACACACGCTGTTTTTCGCCGCCCGAAAGACCGACACCACGCTCGCCCAACACCGTGTCATACGCATCGGGCAAACGGGAAATAAAGCCGTGTGCGTTGGCGATATCCGCCGCACGCAGCACCTGCTCGGTGTGAACATTCGCCGACCCGTAAGCAATGTTGTTAAAAATCGTGTCCTTGAACATCAACGGCTCCTGCTGAACAAAGCCGATTTGCTCACGGTAATATTTTAAGTCGATTTCCTTCAAATTTTGACCGTCCACCAAAATTTCGCCGTCGTAATCGTCGTAGTAGCGCATAATCAAATTGATGAGCGTCGATTTGCCCGAGCCGGTTGTGCCGACAATGCCGACCACATCGCCCGGCTCAATGGTCAGGTTGATATCGGAAAGCACCTTTTTCGAGCGGTCAAAGGAAAAGTTGACATTCTTAAACTCGATGCGTCCCTCCAAGCGTTCGGGCACATGACCGCAGCCGAAATCGTGCTCCGGCTCGGCGTCGATAATGTCCAAAATCTTTTCCGCCGATGCCACGGTATTTTTGTAGGTATCGGAGAAATTGGCAAAGAAGTTGACGGGTGTATAGAACATACTGGCGTAAGAAATAAACGACACGAGCAAGCCGACCGTAAAGCCGTTTTCACCCGAAATAATGGAATTGCCGCCGGCAAACCAAATAATCAGCGTACCGCAGGTGACCAAAAAGGTCATCGCCGCCGGGAAGATGCCCGCCACCTTTGACACACGCTTGTCTTCCCGCATCCACTCATCGCAATAGGCATCAAAGTTTTTCACGGCTTTCTTTTCGTTTGTGAAAGCCTTGATGATGCGAATGCCGGGAATGGTGTCGGTGAGCAAGCCCGAAATCGCCGAGCTTCTGCGCCACAGACGCATATACATCGGGCCGATTTTTTTGCCGAAGGTTCTGCCGATAACGGCGACAAGCGGAATCGGAACGAGCGAAAACAGCGTCAGCTTCCAATTCAAGCTCGCCATAATCACCAAGATACCGACCATCGTCAAAAACTGAACGACCGCCTCCTGCGTGATTTTCATGACGAAATTTTGAATGGCGGAGGTGTCGGAATTGATGCGGTTAATGACCGAACCCGTGGATGTTTTGTCGTAAAAGCTCAACGGCAAATACTGCGCTTTTGCGTAAATATCTTTCTTCAAGCCGACCACAATGCGGTCGCCCGTCAGGCGGAGCAAATAACTGCGAAACGCCGTCACCGTGTATTGCAGGGCGTACACCGCAAGCAAAATCAAAATTGCCTTATACAGCAGCCCCAGGTCCTTGCCGGGCAAAACCTTGTCGACCATGTAGCCCGTGATGTAGGGCGGCACAAGGGACATTCCCGTTGTGAAAACCGACAGCACCATACAGGCGAGCAGCTGCATTTTATACGGCTTGGCGTAGCCGGCAAACTTGGAAATCATTTTACCCTTGCCCTTGCAGTTCAAACACTCGGCATCGGGGTTTGGCAATTTCCGCCCGCACTTCGGGCAGAACGAGCGCAAGTGCATCACCGTGTTTTCCACGCCGTAAACAGCCTCTTCGCAAAAGCCCTTTTCCACGGTCGTGTTGACAAATTCCGCCGCCGCTTCGGCAACGCTTGCCGCCGCATAGGTGAAACGGATGAGCTTGCACTTTTTTCCGTCTTTTTTCAATGGCAAAATAGGCACTGCCGTACATCCGCTTGACAAGAGCCTCTTTTACCTCATCGTATGCCACATAAATCGGGTCGGATTTTTCATCGGCAAACGCAAACAAGCCCTTTTTACCGAACAAAATGGCTGACGCCCCGTAACGCCTTGACAGCGTAAAATCGCCGACCAAATTGAACAGCCGCTCATCCGAAGCAAACAGCTCGGGAGCCCGCTTTTCAATCGGTTCGGGCAGCGGCAAATTTGTGATAATCTTTCGCATTCCCTCACCTCACAAAATCATTTCGCCCGTATTATAATTTTTATAATATATGATGTCAAGTCTTTCCTGCAAATTCGTTTGGTTTCCCTGAAATTTGGTGCAAAAGCGAAGCCTTCCCCTCGATAAAAAGGAGAAGGCCGAAAAATCAGATAATGCCTTTTTTGCGCAAAACGGCAACCAACGGCAGAAAGGTAACAATCGGAAGCAGGAAACCGATAATTTGGTATTCCGACTGCACCAGATTATTATAGACAGAGTGGTAAATAATCGCCGCCGAGAGCAAGGCCGTTGTGCCCGTGTAAAACAGCTTTCTGCGCTTGTAGACAAAGGTCATGCCGTAACCGACCGCCAAGGTGCAAACGCCGTGCATCATACCCGAACCGAACCCGCGGATTAAAGCCAGCAGGATGGAAACCTGTGAAATGTCGCTCGCCAAAATAAAAGCGTTTTCCAAAATGGCGAAGCCGACGCCCACGGCAATGGAGCTTTCAAACAGCGTTTGTCGTTTTGGCTTATACAAAAACGAATAGACCAAAATCGGAAACGCTTTAAAAATTTCTTCAAACAACGGTGTGAAATTAACCGTGAAAAAACGGCGGTCAAACGGAAGCTGCTGCATAACAAGACTGCTGAACTCACCGCAGAACAGACAAACCAAAATGCCCAAGAGCAAAAACAACAGCGATGTTCTCGACTTGCCCTTGTAAATCAACAGCATCATTGCCAGCGGTGCAACAATACTGATGAACAAAATCAAATTCAGATTCCCCATTGCTTCGCCCCCTTATCCGCAAAAAATGCCAAAGCGAACATCAACAGGGACATAACAACATTCGCCGCATAAGAAAGCACAACCAAGTGTTCGGCAAGGCTGATAACCGAAAACGCCGTAACAAGATAAAACGAAAACGCAATCACATTGCAAACCCTTGTTGCACGCAAAAAGCCGAAATCATCCATCGGCATAATCAAGTGCTTCCAATTAAAATAGGATGCGGGAATTGCGGGAACCAGCATAATCACCCAAAGCACGGCGTTGACAAGCTCACGGTCCTTCCACGCCAAAAAGACGCCGACGATAATAACAGCAAGAACGGCGGGAGCCGCCCACGCAACGGTTTTTGCACGCTTGTTCACATCGCTTCCGTCATCAACAATGCGGTCAAGCTGACCGTAATTTGCAGAAAGCAAAAAGAACACACAGCCGAAAATGCCGAGCATACCGATGTTGAACTCATAGGCAAAGCCGCCGCAAAAATAGGACACAACATCGAACAGCTGGCGAATGGCAAAGCAACCGACTGCGCAAACCAAAAGCTGAAAATAAAGCGGCTTCTTTTTTCGGAACAGCCGTGCTACGCCAAAGGCAAATGCCGCACCTGCAATAACAAACGACAGCAGGTAAAAAATCATTTCTTGCGTAAGAATTCCTCCAAAAACAGGTTAACGGCGGGGGTGTTTCCCCTGCCGTAAACCGATGATGTTTTTTGTTTTATTTTGCCGCAGTCTTTTTCTTGCGCACAATCACCAATGCCGCAACAGCGCCGATGGCAACCACCGCAATGGCAATGATAATCCACAGCGAACCTTCCGACAGCACGGATGCCGCACCGTTGGGAGAACCTTCGGAAGCAAGGTCCTGCTCAAAAGCGGCCTGTGCGGAATAACCGCCGGCGGAGTTTTTGTGAGCAACACCGTTGTTGTCGGCATAACCGACCGACCACTGCAGCCAAGTGGAAACCTTGCCCAAGGAGGAGATATTTGCGTTGAGCTTGCCAACCGCTGTTGTCGCAATATCGTTGCCCGTAATCGCCTCCGCATTCGGATTCACATCAGCCTTTTCATAAAAAGGCGTGGAGCACTTGGACGAATCGTAATAGTTGCTTGAAACATCGTCCACCGTGTTGCCGTCATAATAACCAATCAAAGCGCCGTTATAACTGCCGGTCACACTGCCGCCGTTGAAGCAGTTTTGCATCACGAACGAAACTCTGCCTCGACCGCTCCAATAAGCCAAAACGCCGCCCTTTCTGGAGTTGCCCGAAACCGCACCGTAGTTGGCGCAGTTGCAGATTTTTACATTTGCCGCATAGCTGACGGAAAACGCAACAATACCGCCGCTGTAGCCGTTGTTTGCCGAAGCCGTAACAGCACCGCGATTGATGCAGTTGGTGATGTTTGCGCCCAAGGTGTTATTGGGAGCATAGAAGTTCATAATACCGCCCGCATACAGGCTTGCGGTGATGCTGCCGCCGTTGACGCAGTGATTAACATCGGCGCCTGCCTCATACACATTGCCGATGATGCCGGCAATATACATATTACCGGAAATATCGCCGTAGTTAAAGCAATCGTTCACCGTCACCGTGCCGTTGGTAAAGTATCCGAGAATACCTGCTGTGTAGCTGCCCTTGGAATTGATGTCGGCATAGTTCACGCAGTTTTCAATCGTGATGCCGTCGGAAGCATAAGCACAGATGCCGGCAAAGTAATTCGAGCCGGAGTTGGTGTTGCTGACAGAGCCTCGGAACACGCAATTGCCGATAACGGAATTATCCGTTGCCGTGCCGACGATACCGCCGATGGTGTCGTGCTGACCGTCTTTCACCGAAACATCACCGACAACCGTCAAATTCTTCACGGTTGCACCCGAGATTTCGTCGAATGCTCCGACAAAATATTCGGAAGTGAAGGTCAGTGTTTTGCCGTTGCCGTCAAAAATGCCCTCAAACGGAACGCCTGTGCTGGCAATCGGATACTCGTAATCGGTCGTGATATCCGCATCCAGGCGGATGTGAGCGTCTGCATAAGTTTCGTCGTCATAAAACGACTCTGCGAAATTGATAAAATCATCCTCATTCGCAATGACAAAAGGGTCGTCTGCCGTGCCGCTGCCGGCTTCGAAATAATCGCTCGGTGCCGCAAGGGACACGAATGCGAGCATGGTCAGCAACAAACAGACCGTTGTCAACACAGAAAGCAGTTTTTTCATGATTTTTTCCTCTCTTTTCCTTTGATGGTTTTATTTTACACCACTACTATGGACAAAAGTAGTGATGTTTTTGAATATTTTATAAAAAATTCCCGTGCTTGTATTCCGCCCAAGAGTACTGCGCCATGTATTCTCCCTGAAACAAATTCAAGTTGCCGTCTTCGTATTCCCGAATATCGGACGAAAAATAGTGAAAATCCACCGAATAGGAATTGAATTTTCTCACAAACACTTTTGGGGCACCGATGCTGTTGAGCGTTTCCGACAGGCACTTAACCGCATCCGCCAGATAGCGCACGGCATTGCTCTCCTCTTTGTCCTCATACAGCACGGCAGTCAGTTCTCTGCGGGTGCAGGTGCCTGCGCAATCCACCAAATATGCCAAAAGCTCCTTTGCCTTTTTGATTTTGAACCCAACGGGAACTCCGTCAAAAAACAAATCAAAGTTGCCGAACGCCCGAACATACAGCCCCGTCTTTTTGCTTCCGAACGACAAATTGCCCAGCACCGCCTGAATTTTCGCCTTGGACACAGGCTTCACAATATAACCCTGCGGCGCAAGCGTGTTGATGGTTTCCACGGCATATTCACCGTAGCCCGTAACGAAAACGATGTTCACCTTCGGCAAAACCGATTTGACCCGTTTGCCGAATTCAATGCCGTTCATGCCCGGCATAACAAAATCGCAAAAAATAACATCCGCAACATGATTTTGAAGGTATTCCAACGCCTGCTCGGGCAAAAGGAAGCTTTTGATTTCCGCCTCGGGCAAGGCGGCGGCAACCGCCTTTTCCAACACCGCCAAAGCCGGGCGTTCATCATCCAGCGCCAACACTTTCATTCCCTCTACACTCCCTCTTTCGGCAAGGTGACCGTCACAAGCGTTCCCACATTCTTTTCGCCTTTTATCTCCAGCTTGCCGCCGCACAAATCCGCCAGACGCTTTCGCACATTGTCAAGCCCGACATGAACACCGTCCGTGATTTCTGCGGCATCATAGCCGACTCCGTCATCCGAAATAAGAATTTGAACGGCACCCTGCGTTTCTTCGGTTGCTATGGTGACCGTTCCGCCGGCGCCCGTTTTGGAGATGCCGTGCTTGACGGCGTTTTCGACCAGCGGCTGAACCGTCAGCGCAGGCAGAAGAAAGCTTGATACCCGAATATCATAGTTCACCGTAATGTTTTCAAAGCGAAGCTGTTCAAAGCGCAAATAGGTTTTGCAATGCTGCAATTCTTTATCAAACGGAATCAAACGAACCTCCTTGAGCGAATCCAAATTCACACGCAGATAGTCCGAAAAATCCACTATACTCTCCTTCGCCTGCTCGGGGCTTTTGTCAATCAAATCAATAATCGCCGTGAGCGAATTGTAAATGAAATGCGGTTGAATTTGCGACACCATCAGGTTAATTCTTGCCGCTGTCAGCTCCTCCCGCTGCTGCGCTAACTTCCGTGAGTTTTCGATATGCAAATTGAAGTAAATCAAATAAAGCGGAATCAAAAAACAAAGGTTGTTCAGCGGATGATAAAGGTTTTGAAAATCGGCATTTTGAAACAGCAGAAACGCCGCCGCATTCAGCGTCAGCGGAAACAGCACATAACTGCTCAAGGTCAGCTTAATGCGCCCACTGCACTTACGGGTGAAAACATAGCCGATGTAAAACAGATACCACAGCGACAGATAGGTAAGTGTAAAATAATCGGCACGGTAGTAAACAAAGCCGTCACTCGACACGGAAAACAAAACGGGCACGAAAAAATTCATGCAGGAAAAAAGGATGTAGATGGACATATAAACAACCAGCATCCAATCCACAATCATTTCCGTATCGTACCGGGGATAGTTGCTTTTTTGGTAGCGCCAAAAGACCAGCCAAAAAACCGCCAGTAATATGTTCGACAAAACCTGAACGGTCAGAGTCAGCACACGCAACTGCGCCGTGCCGTTGAAAAAGCCGACCGCCATACCGAAAAAGGTTGAAAAAAACGACAGCACAATCATGCTTTCAAACAAACGCTTTTGCCCTTGGTTGTCGTGCTTGCCCAGCCGGCACCCAACATAGAGAATCAGCGCAAAAAGCAGCACAAAAAGAAAAATAAACGAGCGCACGGCAAGGGATGTATCCCGCATTACCGAAAAACAGGCCATACCGAACACGGCGGTGAGCAGCAGTGCAAGCATCACACCGAAAAGCAGCCTGCCGATAATCGGATATGTTTTTTCAAAGCTTTTCAAAATGCGTCAACCCTTCCGTCCCGCTTTTTTCAGCACAAGTCGTTTTGCCGAAGCAAGCAGCTCCTTAAACTCACTCGTTCTGCAAACGGTCAAAACCGCAAGCGCATTCGGCACAACGGCACAAAGACAACCCTTGATAAGAAAATCCAGCCACGGGTTTCCCGTTTCGATTTTTGAAGCAAGGAAACAGGTGACAAAGCCGTTCACGCCGACAAGCACGGCGGCAAGCACCTTCACAACGAGATATTTCGGGAACGAGCGATGGAACACGTGCTTGTTAATCAGCCACGGGTCATACCAAACATGGGTTGACAAACGAGCCAGAACCGTTGCAAACAACACCCCGAAGATGCCCCAAAATTTGCAGAAAATCAGCGACAAGACAATGTTGATAACGGTCATGTAAACCGGACGGTATTTGCCCTGAACAAAAAGCGAATTGGCAATGCGAAAATTTTCCGTCGGGCGTGTCATGGATATGATGTACAAATCCGCCGCCAAAACAACCGGAATTTCAAGCCCCAGCAAATAGCTCTTTCCCAACCACAAGGCGATAAACGGATTGACCAGCACCAACAGGGAAACGGCAATAAAATTACCGATTAAAAACGCCAGCATACACAACCGGCAATACACGCCGAACTGACGCTCTCGGCTTTCGCTGACTGCCAAATTGCCGATGCTCGACCTCGTTTCAATCATAAACTGACCGAACAGGGTGTCAACATGGTCGGACAGCAGGCGGTAATTTGCCAAAAAGCCGACTTGCGCCGTGCCGAGGAAGGATGAAATGATGATGCTGTCAACGCTTTTCTGCATGGTTCCGCAAACCTTGTAAATGGCAAGCGCACCGACATTGCGTTTGATTTCGTGCTTTTCTTCGCTTTTCAGCGGCTTGGGCTTCACTTTTTTGAGGAACGGGAACTTCGTATCCGCCACAAGCGAAACGGCAACATTTTTTGCCAAAACGAAGAAAATCATAACCGCCAAGTACAGAAGATATTCTTCGGTGAAAACCAGCACAAAAAACTCCACCAGGGAAGCCGCTATCGTGGAAATCATCGAAACCTTGCTGACGACATTGTTTTCCTGATTGGCGTCAAGCAGGGTTGCCTTGTAAATGAACAGATAAGAGGTTGCGGTTTTTATCACATACAGAAAGAAAATGAAAGCAATGCTTTCTTTGATATTTGGGGCGTTTTTGACGATTTTGTGGATGAACGGCATAACGCCCAAGCCGACCGCTAAAATCACGCCGGCAATCACCACATAAATTTTTCGGTAATAGTGAATCAGCGTTGAAACCTGCTGTTCGTCATTTTCGTGAAGCGGTCGGTAAAGCGCATAGCCCGTCGCCGTGCCGAAGCCAAGCTCCGCCAGCGACAAAATCGCCAGCACATCCGAAAACAGGGTTGTAATTCCGCTGTATTCTATGCCGAGACGCTTAACAATGACCGTCTTGATGGCAAAATTAAACACCAAGGTCACAAGCTGAAGCGAAAACGAAAACACGGTGTTTTTCAACGATTTTTGCGTGCGGGTCACCCAAGCACCTCCTTTTTTCGATGGAATTCTTTATGATACGGTTGCCGTTTCTTTTTCGGCATTCTCTGTTGCTTCGGGTTCGGTTTTCGGTTCAAGGTGAACATAAACCTTCACATTGTTCAACGGCATCGGGAATTCATCCAGGAACAACAGCTGCATGGCTTTGTCGGAATACATTCCGTCTACCTTGCCATCAAGCACGTGCTGATGATACACATGAGCCGCTTTGCGGAAGCGGTAACGCTTTTCTTTTTTTTCGACCGTATGCGCCTCATCATCGCAAATATAAGTCACCTTGTACTTGTGCAGGAAAATCAAGTACAAAATGCCCAAGCACAAAACGGCAAGAATGCCGAGCACGACAATTTGCAAAACATCGTACATATTTATCGGCGATGCGGGGAATTGACCGATGCGGAAAATTTCCGCCAAGGTCTTCTCGGTTTCGGCGTTTTCCGCAAGCAAAATCGTATGCTTTCCGTCCTCCTTGAATTCGGCAACACGGTCTACGGACGGAATGGCATCAAAATTCGCTTCGTAACGGGAAAGACGCAGAACATCAAACAGCAAATGAACATAAGTATCATAGGTCAAATCCGTGGTAAGCTGCGGAAACACCTCGTTCACGACCGCCCACACGGACACATTGGCGATTTGTTTTTTTGCCTGACGCAGGAAGCTTTGATAACGGGCTCCCCTTGAAAAATCGCTGGAACCGTAATAACGAAGATAGGCCAGCGCCTGCAAGCCGTCAAGGGTCATTTCGCCGCTCGTTTCAATATATTCCTTTGAAGCGTCCTCATACGGTTTATACCGTGCAAAATAATTGTCCAAATAAGCGTTAATCGGCTTGTTTTCATTTTTTGCAATCGTAATATTTATGCCGCCCAGCGCATTGACAAAATGGATGAAGGACTTGTAGTCGGTCGAGCAATAGTTGTGAATTTTAATTCCGAGATTTTCCTCAACGGTTTTAATCAGCAATTCGATGCCGCCGTAATAATAAGCATCCGTCAAACGGCAGCAGCCGATGCCGGGGATATAGACAAACAACTCTTTGGAAACAAACGAGGTCGTGATTTTTTTGGAGGTGTGATTGACCGTCACCAGCAAAATAGTGTCGGAATACATTTCTTCCGTTCCGTCTTTGTTCTCAACATCCGTTCCGACAAACAGATAATTCTTTGTGCCGCTAATTGCCTGAACCTTGTCTTTGTTGATTTTCCACTGTTCGTAAATTTCTTCGGAAACCTCACCCGCAACCTTATCCGCAACAACGGCCTTGTTGAACTGCCTGGAAATGCACTGTTTTTCGCCGTTCTCATACCAAATGGCAAAAACCGTATACCAGCCTGCTTCCGTCAATGAAAACGAATCGGAATTAACTCGCACCCAACCGTTTTCTCCGTTGACATTCGGATACCTTTTGCCGAGCTCCAACAAATCATACCATTGTTGGGTGCCGTAATCCTCACACTTTTCCTCACCGGTAAAGATATAGGTGATGTGCGGATTATCGTATCCGTCCTGTTCCATTTTCACCACACCGTCGACGCAGGTTAAGCTCGGGGCATCGGAAAGCCCTGCCGTGTCGAGAATGCTGCCGTAGCCGTCATCCTCCGAAACCTTGCAATCGTCACGGTATTTCACCGCCGCAGAGGTCGGCACAATATTCAGCTTGCCATAGGTATAGTGCAACAAAAAGATGCAGGCGACCACCACGGCAACCACGGCAACGATTGCCGCAATCAGAACATATAGCCACGGGGTAACACTTCTTTTACCGGATGTTGTTTTTTTCTTCATCGTCATTATTTCTTGCTCCCAAAATTTTGTAAAGTCGGAATATCGCTGTTTTTCAAAAAAATCTCCATCACGGCTTCTCCGCCGAATCGCCGCACATTTTGAGCAGCTTTTCCGTCGACCGTTTTCTTTCCTCCGCCAAAGCAAGGCGAACCCCGTCCCAATCAATCGGTTTTTCCTCCGTCAACGGCAGCAGCCGATGCGAAAGCCCGAGCAGGTCAAGCAAATCCGTGATGCGGGACGCCGTTTTCGGCGATATGGTTTCTGCGTAAAAATCTTTTTCAAAAACAGCGGAAAACGCCGTGCCGTGGAACGAAGTGGTAACGACCTTTTCGGCATTTTTTATCAGATACAAAAACTCCTGCGGTGAAGCGGAGGTGTACTGCACACAATCCCGACTGTTGAGCTGCTGCTTCAAGGTCGGATTCAGCAAAACCACCTGAACGCCGATTTCCTTTGCCAAGCGGCGTGCCTCATCAAGCGCACAGTGGCAATTCCACATCACATAACACAGCACATATTTTTGCGGCACCTTTTTCGGCGGCTGTGCCATGCCTGCCCACTGCTCTTTTGTCAGCAGCAGTGTCGGGTCTAAAACCGTGTCTGCCGTTTTTCCGCAGAGCTGCCGCACAAGCGAAACACTGCTTTTTTCCCGCAAGGTCAACGCTTCAAACCGCTTGAGCAGCTCCGCCACCTGCGGCGCATAAGCCGAATCCGCCGTCATTCCGCCGAAGCTGGCGGCATAGGAAAGCTTTTTGACTCCATCGGGAACAAAGTCAAGAAAGTAGGACAGGTCGCCCAGCGCAATACACGGGTCAAACACTTGGTCGCTGCCCGAAATCACCACATCATACGCTTGTGCCGCCTTTTTCAATTCGTCTGCCGAAGCAATCGGTTCGGACTGCTTCAGGTACTGCCTGCGAAAAGCCGCAAAGCCTTTTCCTTTTTCAAGCAGTTGAAAGCTCTTCAGCAATTTTTTCACTTTATCGACAACACCACTACACTCGTTTGCATGAAACGGGCGGTAAACATCATCAATGCCTCGGCAGTGATAATCCAACAGCTGTGCGTCAAAGCCGTTTTGGTTGAGCACATAAGAAAGGGCAAAAGCCTGCAAAACCGCTCCGTAATTCAAAGCTCTGTGAAAGGTCATAATACCGATTCTTTTGCTCATGTTCATTTCTCCCTTGCTTTTTCAAATTTTCGGAATTATCAGCACGGCAACTGCGCCGACTTTTTTGCGAAGTGCTATTTTTTTATCAAAAAGAAGCGAAACCAAATGCCGCAGCAAAAAGCGGCGACAGTTTTTGTATTCCACGGTATCCATGCGGTTGTGTCGAGCCAAAATCCGCAGCTGTGTGACACACTGCACGGCTTTGAAATGATGAACGGTTCGCATCAATTGTACTGCGGTTTTTTTATCGAGCGTTTTTGTGAACCGCTCCGCCCGTTCGATAAGCATATCCGCCGACCGAATGGTGTGATTCCACGATTCTTTGTATTCGTTCGCCGTGTCACGCTGGGTCAAAGCGCTTTCGTCATGCGAAATGTAACGGTAAGGCTCTTCCGTTGTGAAAACAATCTTATCGCCTTCGGCGCACTGCGACAGATAATCAAAATGGAACAGCAAATCCTCCAACAGCGTTGTTTTTTCACAGAAACGGATGCTGTTTTTCCGCATTCGGTCGGTTCGATAAAGCTTGCCTCCTGCGAACCCCCGAATGCCGCGGCGGTCATCAAGCAGGGAAAAAAGCGCTTGATTGCGGTTGAAGACGGTGTCGGCTTCAAGGGCTGTATTTCGTTTCTCACGGTATAACAAGCAAGCCGACAAAACGGCATTTTCCCGCTGTGCATTCTTCACCAACAGCTCCAGGTAATCCGAATCCACGGTATCATCCGCATCAACAAAACAAAAGTATTCGCCCGTTCCTGCGTTCAATGCGGCATTGCGTGCGGCGCTGACGCCTGCATTCTTTTGATGAATCACACGGAATCGCTCATCCGATTTCGCCGCCTCATCGCAAAGCGCACCGCTGTTGTCGGTTGAGCCGTCATCCACCAGCCAAGCCTCAAAATCCGACAAGGATTGCTCCTTCAGACTTTTGATACAGGCAGGCAAATATTTCTCCGCTTGATACACGGGTACAATCACAGATACCTTCGGCACAATTATCCTCCTCTGTTGCGGTTCCACAACCGAAACGCCGCTTTTGGGCAAAACATCGTCAGCAAACCACCGAGCCGTTTTTTCAGCGGCAAAATGCGGCAGCACAAAAATTTCGGCATCATTTTCGTGAGAAACCGCTTCATCCTTTTGTATTCGTCTGTATCGGTTTTTTCAAAATGCGCCAAGGCACGAACGGCGGTTGCGCAATGCCATGTCGTTTCGATTTTCAGCTTATTCAAAAAGGCTTCATGCGCAGGGTCGTCCTCCTCAAGCATACGGTTGAGGAGATCCGTGTAATGCAGCCACTTTTCCGCATTGCCGAGCCCTCGAATCATGCCCGTGTTCTTGAACTGAACATAGTGATAGCCGTGGCTTGCCGCACAGCTGCCCT
>DNXM01000084.1:0-3006 GCA_003505905.1 Oscillospiraceae bacterium | reverse complement strand
CAGCTGAAGTCAATATCTTCAAAGGTCAGATTTTTTCCTTCAAAAAACAGCAAGCCGTTATCTTGCAGAAAAGACCTGCGGTACATCTTGTTCCACGCAAAGCCGCCGATTTCGTTATCGCTGAGCAACATTCGGTCTAACAGCTCCTCGCCCGTAAAAACGCCGGCGGAAAAATGCGTGCGGCGAAGCTCTTCACCCGTTTCCGTTTCGCTTAAAACACCGCTCACGGCAACCTCGCCGTCACCGATTGCACAAACAAGCGTGCGGAGAAAATCGGGGTCAACATAATCATCGCTGTCCACACAAGCGACATATTCGCCTGTTGCAAGCCTCATACCGTGGTTGCGTGCGGCGGAAGGACCGCCGTTTGGCTGAACAACATAAGAAAAGCGAGCATCCTTCTCGGAAAAAGCTGCGGCGATTTCCTCGGTGCGGTCGGTTGCACCGTCCACAACAACAATTACCTGAATATTCGTGTAGTCCTGTGCCTGTAACGACAGCAGGCATTTTTCAAGGGTTTTTTCGGCGTTGTACGCAGGCACAACAACCGACACTTTTTCTTTCATCGGTGTCCCTCCGCCGTTGAGCGAATGTATTTTGAATTCAAATGCTTTTTTTCTTTGCCGAACAAGGTCACATCTTTTTCGTTTCGGAACCGAACCGAGGATGCAAGTCCGACTGCGAAAAGATAAAAATAAAGTGTTGATATATCGTAAAGCGGATTGCCCGTCATGCAGTAGCACAAAAAGTAGATTTGCGCCGACAGCGAAAAGACCAAACCGAAACGGTCGGAATCGGACAAAACCAGCTCGCCTCGGTTGTATTTGAGAATCAGCCGAATGGTCAAAATCAAAGCGGTGGTAAAAAGGGCGATAAACACCAAAAAGCCGACAATTCCCGTTTCGCACAGCAGCTGCAAAAACACATTGTGGGTATCACGGAACGCATCGTCTTGATGGTAAAAAACCACCACACGGCGTGAAAACTCACGCCAACCGATGCCGAAAATCGGAGAAGACAAAAAGTAGTCCCACGCAATACCGTACAGCTTAAACCGTCCGTTCGATATATCGTAGGAATCGCTTGTGTTGAGAACTTCCGTAAAGCGGTCCATCGAAACGCCGATGCTCTCAATGTTCAGCGAAGCCACATAAATCACGATGATGCCGCCGAGAACAGCCGTCAAGGCAAGCACCGCTTTTGAAATAGCGGAGGAGCGGTTGCAGACCATGTAAGTCACCGCAAAGGCAAATAAAGCAAAAATCAAAACCGCCCGTTTTCCTGTCATAAACAGCGCAACCAAGCAGGCTAAAACCAAAATAATTCCGATAACCTTGTGCCCTTTTCCTTTGTAATACAGCAAGGCGGATGCGGTCAGAAAAGCAATGGAAATATACATTCCGTTCAAGCTGTAATGCTCGGTCAAGCCCGTTGCATAACCGTTAATCAAGTTCCAATAGTACAGTTTTTCCTGGGCAACGGGCGTAAAGGTCGGGTAAATATATTGCAAATAAAAGCTCGGATTGTAATAGAGAAAAATCGTTGCAAATACATGAATCAAGCCCGAAATCAAAAACCAAATATAGGTTATGCGAATCATTTTTTCCTCGTATTTCATCAGCAAAACGGTGAGAAAAAGAATCACAAATCTTATCGCATAGGTCAGGGTTTCCCGGTCACCGCCGCTCGTTGCCAAAATGACGACAATCGGCACCAAAAGCAAAAAGTCGATTTCCGTAAAAGCAATACCCGAAAAATTCAAATTCCTTCCCACAATAAAATACAGCACCAACAGCGCAGCGGAAGCAGCCAAAAACACGCTGACAAACGCCGTTGAAAAACCCGGAACAAACAGTCGAATGAGCTTGGTGTGATACACATTCATCAGCGTGATGCCAATGGAAATCCACGCAAGCCATGTGTACGAACCGCTTTTTGTTTCTTTCAGATATTGACTCATAGGAACTCCTTTCTTTCTTATTCAACACGCACGAAGTGAGATTGGTTAAAAAATTTCAGCTCTTTTTATTCCGCCGTATAGATATTTTCGACCGTTTGAGTTGATTGACGGGCGTCAAAGCCAGCCCTTGCAATGGCTTCGGCGGTTTGCGGACGCTTGCCGTCCTTCGCCATTTGAATTAACTGCTCTGCCCACTGTGCGGCAGTGTTTCGCAGCGGATAAATCCGGGCATCGTCTGTCACCAAAATTTCGTCTGTCACCCCGTCGGAAAACAAACACGGCAAGCCTGCCGCCTGCGCTTCCAAGCCCGCAATCGGCAACCCCTCATGCAGGGAAGGAAACAGCAATGCGTCCATCGCCTGATAAAGCTTGTCCACATCGGGTCGTGAACCCAAAAACAAAATGTTATTTTCCACACCACACTGTTTTGCATAGTGCTTCATCTCATCCATCAAATCGCCCCGACCCGCAAACAACAGCTTTGCCGTCGGCTCCGTTTTGACAACCTGTGCCATAATTTCAATCATAAACCTGTGATTTTTCGGCGCAATAAAATTGCCGACATGACCGAACAAGAGCGAATCACCGACGCCAAGCTCGGCACGCATTTGCCTGCGTTTCTCTTCATCAAAGGCAAACTTTGCCAAATCAATGCCGTTTTGCACAATCACGGCATCGTTGGGTTCGCCGTACAGCCAGGCGGCGGCAGGCTTTGAACAAGCCAAATGCACCGTGCTGATTTTACGCACAAGCGGCCGAAACAAAAAATGAAAGCCTACTGCCATCTTTCCGCCGATGGCAGTAGTACTGTGGGAATGCGCAATAATTTTTTTAACTCCTGCCAACCTTGCCATGAGAAAAGCCATGGGATTGGCGCAGGAATTTTTATGAATATGAACGGCATCGTAGTGACCGTTTTTCAGCACCCGATACAGCTTTATGCAATACGGGATAACGGTTTTCTGCGGCGGCAGACGGTGAACCGTTGCGCCGTTTTCCTCCAAATAAGGCAAAAGCATGGCTTGCGGATAAGTTGTCACATAATC
>DNXM01000056.1 GCA_003505905.1 Oscillospiraceae bacterium | reverse complement strand
TTGCTGACCGCCACGGGCAAAATACACCTTCGCCAAAGTTTTGAAGGCTTCTTTTCCTTTTTCGCTGTTAAAAAGCTCTTTGCTGAATTTCATCTGCGTCACGAAGCCCGAGCAAGCCTGTGTTTGGTCATAATGCAGACAGGAAAGCAGCGAAGCGGTCGGACCGTTTGTGTCCATACCGGGGGTTGCGGTAATGCTTTCCGCATAGGTGTACTCGCCTTTTTTCTTGCCGTTTGGCAAAGCAGATGTGTGAATACCCTGGTCGGCGGCACGGTTGAAGGTACTGCATCCGCCAGTAAACACACCGCCACGATAACACGGAATCGTTTTCAAGTATCGGTTAAAGTGATTGACAACGGTTGCGCACAACTCATCAACCGCCGAAATATCGTTGCCGAATTTTTCACAGGTCTTGCAGTCGTGATACAAGTCATCAAAGTTCTCAAAATTGCATTCCAGCGCTTGAATCAGCTCACACATTGTGTATTTTTCCTGCTCATACACAAGCTTTTTAATGGCATACAGTGAGTCCGCTGTGTCGGCAATTCCCTCCAGCAAAATCTGTGCATGGCCGTAGAGCGGACCGCCGTTTTTGAAGTCAAGACCTTTTTCCAAGCACCCGTCAAACAGACAGGAGCGAATCGGATTCGGTAAAATTTCGACAAAAAGCTTACAACTCTCATTTGCCGCCCTGCACATGACATCACAGGCGTAATCCTGATAGCGTAAGTATAGCTGAAGAAACTCATCAAATGTTTTGCATTCGGTCGGGTCGCCGAGTGAGTCCATCACTTTTCTCGGCACATCCTCCAACTGATTAAAACCGCTGTGTAAGGTTAATTCCAAGACCTTTCCGAGATTAACCTCGCCGTCCTCCAAGCCCATGTGCGATTTGCCGAGAATGTCAATCTGATTGCATCCGTTCATGCAATACAGGTGCGAATCGTGGGGCGGAATACCGATATCTTCAAGGGCGTTGCATACAACCTCATCGTTGTAAATCGCCGGCAAGCCGGTGCCCTGACCGATACTTTTTATCGCCAAATCCCAAAGCTTTTCGGGCGTATTTTTATGGGTGCGCATGGTTAAGTTCGGCGTGTGATATCCCGTTCGAATGACCTCTTCCAAAATCATATAACTCAACTGATTCGTCAAGTCATTGCCGAATTCGTCCGAGCCCGAAATGCACACATTCCACGAACGGTGGTCGTGGAAGCCTTCCAACAAGCGGCGAATGAGCAAACGGCTCTCTTGTTCGGATGACTTCTCGAAAAATTCAAACATATATTGGTCAAAGCTGCCCGGTGAATCCGCATTCAGTACCGAAAACTCGACCCAAAAGCATATCACGGCAGAATACATATCCCAACAAGGCTCCTGCGGTGCACGCTCAAAAACCGAAGCCATTTTTAAGAATTCCTTTTTTCGTTCCTTGTCCGTTTCTGTTTCGGCATTTTTCAAGCAAGTATTTTGCACCTTTTCACAAACAGCCTCAAAAGCATCCAATGCCAGCTCGCAGGAATCGTAAAATTCGTCTTTTCCCGGGTTTTGGTCACGATTTTCTTCAATATTTTTGCGGATTCCTTTTGTGCCCAACCGCAAAAGCTTGCCGTAATCGGGGTTGGAATGACCGACCCAGCGGCCGCCCCAACCGACAATAGCGTCGCTGAAGCGCACATATTCCATGCTTCGTTCATTCAGCAAACGGTCGCCCGTAATAAAAGGACGCATTTCCCGTTTCATTTCAAACAGCTCATTGCGCAGAGAAGGATTTTCGGCTATCTTTCGTTTGAAGTCTTTCTCGTCAAAATTCAATTCACCCATCCAAGGATGAACAAATGCAGTGTTCGGAATTTTACAGCTGACGGACGGAAGCATTGATTTTTCAGAAAAAGTGACGGGAAAATGCGGCGCTTCTGCAACCATTGCCTTGGCGAAGCGCAAAGATATCGAATCGTTTTTGTTTGCAAGAAAGGCTTGTGCAAATGGTTCATTCAACGCAGAATATTTCATCTTTTTCGTCCCCTGTATCAATTATTTCGTTCAAAACATCGTTCATGTTTTCCTATACGGTACCCGTTTTCTCCGACAACGAAAAGCCAAAGATTTCTTGTTCAAGCTGTTTTTTATAATCAAAACAAATAATCAAGCGCATTTTATCAACAAGTCGTTTTTAATGCGCACAAATCATTTACTTTCTTTCAAACACCTTGTCATAATCAAACTGCAATACATATTGTTTCATCTCGGCTAAAACCGAATCACAGTTTTCTGAATTCAATTGATATTCGTCAGTCGAAAAACAGTGAAGCATTTTTTGATTGATTTCGGTTCGGTAGTGCGTATCGTCCTTGTAGTTTGCTAAATTTGAAATGGTGTCAAAATCGTTTTGAAAATAGAAAAGACGCACATTCGGATATTGCAGCAAGGCCTTATAGACATGACTCATTGATGACAGTGTTGCATCCAATTTTCCTTCAGTTTGCAATGTGTACCAATAAAGCACACTGTAGGGCGGCGCAAAAAAGACAAATTGAATGTTCGGATTTTCTTTTACAAATGCAGTTAGAACCTCGGCTGTGTTCTTTTCACCATCGGAAAAATAATCTTCCGAATAGCAGTCTTCTTTTTGGGGCATGACATACAAATCCAATACCGACTTTTCGGAATAGGTCGGATTTTGCGTATCCCAGCAATGCATCTCATAAAAATCGTAGGTTTCGGAACGCTTATAGCTCAACTGAGTCGGAATATATTGAAAAAGCACATCCTTGTTCAGCAAATACTTGACATCGTTCAATGGATTTTTATCAATTAGATAAGTGGGAACACGATTGGAAATGTCATTCAGATTGCTGTCGCTTGTAATGATATAATTATCCAATCCGAAATAAATTGTTTCTAAATCGTGGTTATTGGAAATCGCCGAATCGAGCAGCGCTTCAAAATCCGAAAGAATGCCGCCGTCAAAAGAAAGTCGGATGGCATGACAATCGAATGCATCATCAAACCACCACGCACGAAAGTTTTGGGTCATTGATGTGCCGGTAATCAGTGTATCATAAGAGGCGTTTTTTGCAATACCCGTGTTCTGATAATACGGCATTTGATATATGATTTCCGTAAAATCATTGTATTTGTGGTATACAGAAAAAGGATCAAAAACAAATACAGTTCCTGCCGCAAGAAGAATCAGTGATAAAGAAATGCTGATAAATGCAATGCAAAACCTTCTAAACATATCAAAAACTCTCCTTAAAAGTTAAAGTATAAGAATGTACTTACACCGGAAAACGATAAAACAGACCAGACCAACAGAGCACACGAAACGGCGAGCCTCCAAAAATTCGGCTTGAAGCGCTTGGCTTGTTCGGAGGTGTTTTTGAAAAGCACAGAAGCAACGGTTGCAAAAAGGAAAAAGGCGAAAGCAAATATTGCCTTGATTTTTGCTTCATCCACTGCGAGGACTTTTGTGACTACTTTTCCTATGAAAGAAAATTCAGAGGTGAATAGCGCATTGAGGTATGCACTATCAACCGCACCGAAGCGCAACGAAAACAGCTTTTGATAGAATAGACCTGCCAACTGTATGGAATCAGCGCGGAAAACAACCCACATTAGATTGATAAATACAAAGGTTACCAGCCACGGAAGGAAACGTGCTTTCTTTTTCAGTTTTTCACTGAAAGGCGAAAGAATCTTTGAAAGAATGACAGAAATACCATTCAAAGCGCCCCACAGAATAAAGGTCCAATTTGCACCGTGCCAAATGCCACTGACAAGAAAAACAATCATCTGATTGACATAAGTGCGCATCTTCCCTTTTCGGTTACCACCAAGTGGGATATACAAATTTTTGGTTAAGAAGCGTGTGAGCGTAATGTGCCAACGCTTCCAAAAATCATTCATATCAAGAGCACGATAAGGTGAATTGAAATTGATGGGAATATCAATGTTAAACATATATCCGATGCCGATTGCCATATCGCAGTATCCGCTGAAATCAAAATAGATTTGCAATGTATACGCAAGCATGGAGATAAGGGCGGTTGAAGAGTTAAGCGAAGGAATATTGCCGAAGCCGATATTGGCAAGGTTTCCGAGAGGATCGGCCACTAAAACCTTTTTGCCTAATCCGAGCGAAAAAACAAAAAGTCCTTTTGAAAAATTTTCGCTGTTAAACCGTTTGTTCTTGGTGTCGGCAAATTGCGGAATCATTTCATCATACAGCACAATCGGTCCTGCAATGAGTTGGGGAAAAAAGCTGACAAACAGGGCATAATTGAGCAAGGAACAGTCTTTGATGTCGCTTTTGTAGCAGTCGATAACAAACGACAGCTGCTGAAATGTGAAAAAGCTGATACCAAGCGGAAGTAGCAAGCGTTTTACGACAAAATCCGCATGGAAAACAGCGTTGATATTCTCCGTGAAAAAGCCAAGATACTTGTAATAAAACAGCAGACCGACATTGAGCAAAATTCCGAAAATCAGTACGAGTTTGCGCAACGACGGAATGATTCGCTTCTGCAATAACAGATACAGCGAATAATTCACTAAAATGCTGATAAGGATAATCGGCAAATAGCGAATATTGAAGTACGCATAAAAGACCAGCGACATAATCAAAAGAAAAACTTTGCTGACATTCTCATTCTTAATACGGTTAAGCGAAAACCAACCGATTAAAGTAATGGGTAAGAAACACAAAATAAATATGTATGAATTAAAAAGCATATCTTTCTCCGTAACAATAAACAGTTGAAGAAATGGCGTGGATTAGTTCCACGCCATCTTGTATTAGGTAGGAATATTGACCAGCTTTTCAAATCCGCCCATAATTTGCGAAGCACAGTGCTTGCCCGCAGAAAGAATTTGGTCGGCAGTTCCTCGGAAAGCATAGTCGAATATGGATGCATTCGGGTCGTATTCAAAGTTGGCAACATCGCTGCCGTCAACCGCCCAATGACCCCAGCCGGAATAGAAATTATCCGGCACAACATAACCGATGTAATCATTGGCAAAACAGACAGCGTAAACATCAACACCCTGTTTCACCATTTTTTGCGCAGACTTTATGTTCCAACTGCTTCCGTCCCAAGAATAATTGTTGATATCGTTTGTCACCATACCCATTCCGCCGAACACTTCGGGGTAAAGCTCGCACGGGAACAAGCCGAACGCAACACGACCGCCGAATTCCAAGTAGCCGATTTCAGAGGGAAGGCAAATATCGTTGAAGCCATTTCCTGTTCTGTAAACCTCGTTGTCAACCAATCGGCAGCGGCAAGCCAGATTTAAGGTGTAGTTGTCGGTTGTAAACTGCGTATAGGTATATTTTGCATTCAAAATCGGCTTCAGCTCTTCTTCGGAACGAGAATCATTTCTTGCTTTAAGAATCAACTCCGCAACCGCTTCGCCGTAAACAGCGGCGTTTTCGCATTTGGAACTCTCATACAACTCCTCACCGACATTTTGCTTGATTTTGGTAATCAGTTCGCTGCTCGCCGCAAGATAGCTGTCAGCGTTCTCAATCACAAGATTCTTTCGTGAAACCTGACCGACAGCGCCCTGCGCCATAATGAAGTTGTAGCCGGCTCTTTGGAACGCCTGATCCGTGTAAAAAACATAATCGGAGGACACCAAGCCGGCACCTGCGTTGATGTTAGTCGGATGACAGGTATAATCAATGAGGTAAGTACCCTTTGATTTATCGTTCGGCTCAAAACGAAGAACGCCTGCATCGGCAAGGTTTTCGGAGTCAATATAGTGACGCTTATCAACAGCCATAGAAGCCGTATCCGCTACATCATAGTAGAGCTTGCCCTCCTTCATGCCGTTGTAAGCTTCTTTGATTTTTTCGGTCGTGACCTTAATAAGGGTTTCGATAAAATAGTCGTTATCGGTTGCAGCTCTTTCTTTGCCCATCAAATTGGTCAAAACATTATTAGCAAGCACGGAAAGCAGAGCCGTGGAAACACCCTGCGTGTCCAAAGCACTGTGGCAATGCGTTGCCGAAACATTGATGGCGGCGATTTTTCCGCTTTTGGTCAAATCGGCGCAAGATTCACGGATTTTGCGAATGGTGTTGGAAGTGATACCGAGACCATCAACAACCGCTATGATAACCGCACCGTTACCGCTGTTATCATCCAAACAGATAACACGAACACGCTGGTCATCCAAAATGCCCTGCGCCTTTCCGCTTTCGGTAACATTGAGCTGACGACCGATGTAGTACTTTCCGGCTTCAAAATCATCGGGAATAATGCTGCCCGATGCGTAACCGACCTTCCAAGACATACCGTCGGAAGCAGTCGTCAAATAAGCGGCTCTGCCGTCCTCGGAATCATAAACATATGTACCGTCGTAGTCGGAAATATTCTTCCAGGAGCGAGGTGCAGGATATGCTTTGCAAACGCCCATAACGACCGATTGGATAATATCATTGATTTTGTTGCCGAACGCAACTCGGCTCGCTTTGGTTGAAGTGATAGACGATGTGAGGCTTGCATTGGAAATCGTTGTGACGGATGCGATGACAAGTGTCATGCACAGAAGAATTGCCAGAAGCTTTTTGCAATGTTTCATAAATAAGATTCCTTTCTGCTTGTTGCTTATATCGGATTGTTCCGTTTACAAACCGAACAATTGTTTTTCGTGATTATTGATTCTCACGAATCCATTGAACCATATCCGTAAGCGACTGTTCAACGGACATCGGCTGATAGCCAAGCTCTTTTTGTGCCTTTTCAATTGAAAAGTTGCAGTTGGAAATCAGCTTGCGCACCGAATAACGGGTAAACAAAGGGGTTGCCTTGCTGATTTTGTAGTAAACCTCGCAAATCGGAGCGGCAACGCTGACGATGCCGTAACCCATTTTTATTTTCGGAATTTTCTTGCCGCAGACCTTGCACAGTGTGCAAATGAAATCATTCACGGAAATTTGTTCGCCGCAAAGAATGTAACCCTCACCTGTTTTTCCTTTTTCCGCCGCCAAATACATACCGTTTGCAACATCTCGAATGTCAACAAAATTATATGCACCGAAGCTCAAAGACACGGGATAACCGTGTTTGATAACCGTGCGAACCATTTCACCGATGTTTGACACCTTAAAGTCATATGGTCCGATGCAGGCACCGGGATAGACCACAACAGCGTCCAGTTCACCACGCTTAACGGTGTCAAAGACATAGTTGGTTGCTGTCGCCTTGGTTTTGGCATAAGTGCCATCCAAACGGTCGGGGAAAAATTCTTGAATTTCCGACATTTTTTGATTATTCGGAAGCGGCTCATAGGCGTCGACGGAGGAAGCGTAGACCAAACGGTTAACGCCGCACTTTTTGCAGGCCTCCACAACATTTTTGGTGCCTTCAAAGTTGACCTTCCAAACCATATCATCATTGCCGACATTGATATCAATCAAGCCCGCCAAATGATAGACGGTATCGGCACCCTCAAACGCTTTCGCAAGAGAATCAGGATTTGTGACATCGCCGTACACTTTTTCGCAGGGAATGCCGTCAAAAATTTTTGAATCTTTCCGAATCAAGATGCGAACGGTTTCACCCATGTCCGCTAACTTTTTCAACAAAGCATAACCAATGTGTCCGGTAGCACCGGTAACCACTTTAATTGACTCGCCCATAAAAAATGCCTCCAACACTTTTTCTTTATTATATAATGAAAATCCGTTGAATTCAACAATTATTTACGAAAAGTACACATTATTTTTGAATGAAATTGTTGACCGATTTTAAATATTTATGGTAGAATGTTAAAAAAATGTTTTGGAGATGACTCAATGAAAAAAACAGTTGCTTTAACCGGCGGTTCCGGTAACATGGGCTTTCAGGGCTTTAAGGAGCTATATCGCTATCGTGACAAGTACAACATTGTTCTCTTGCTTCGTGACAGTGAAAAAAACCGCAAAAAATTCAAAATGTATCTCGGTGACCCTGCCGTCAAGGTTGTTTGGGGTGACTTGACCAAATTCGACGATGTGAAAGCACTCGTTGACGGTGCGGATGTTGTTCTTCATGTCGGCGGCATGGTTTCTCCGGCGGCGGACTACTACCCCAAGCGCACACTCAAGACGAATGTCACGGCAGCGGAAAATATTGTCAATGCGATTAAGGCTCAGCCCGACCCCGACCATGTTAAAGTGGTTTACATCGGCACAGTTGCCGAAACAGGTGACCGCAATCCTCCCATCCATTGGGCAAGAACAGGCGACCCGATTAAAATCAGTGTTTATGACCACTACGCCATCAGCAAGGTTAAAGCAGAAGCTGTTTTTGCAGAGTCCGGTTTGAAGCATTGGGTTTCTTTGCGTCAGTCCGGCATTCTCTATCCCGCAATCTTAAAAAACATGGATCCGATTATGTTCCATGTTCCGATTAACGGTGTTCTCGAATGGGCAACGGTGGAAGATTCCGGGCGTTTGCTTGAAAAGGCGTGTCGTGACGATGTTCCCGAAGATTTCTGGAGAAAGTTTTATAACATCGGCAGCGGTAAGGAATACCGTATCACCAACTTTGAGTTTGAGGAACTGCTTTTGGGCGCTTTGGGTCTTCCCTCTCCCAAGCTTTTATTTGATGCCGAATGGTTCATTCTCCGCAACTTCCACGGTCAGTGGTACATTGACTCCGACAAACTTGAAGATATTCTTCACTTCCGTGCAAATGTACCGATTAAAAAGTATTTTGACGATATGGCAAATTCCGTTCCCGCTTATTATCGTGCGTGCAAAATGCTGCCGAAAAAGCTCGGTGGCACGGTTGCATCGCTTGCAAAGCCGTTTATGAAAAAGATTGCCGAAACCGAATTTTACGGCACATTGAACTGGAAGGCAACGCAGGATAAAAACCGCATTTCCGCCTATTTCGGCTCGATGGACGCCGTCCGCAAAATGAAGAGCTGGAAGGACTTTATTGTTGAGCGTCCGAGTGAAGAACAAGTGCTTCTTGACCACGGCTACGATGAAAGTAAGCCCGACAGCGAGCTTGATCTTGAAGACATGAGAAAAGCCGCCGAATTCCGTGGCGGAAAGCTGCTTTCGCAAACCATGGAAAAAGGCGATTTGTTCACACCGCTCATGTGGGAAAGTGCCCGTGGTAATGCCTTCGAAATGACGCCGAACCTTGTTTTGAAGGGCGGTCATTGGTGCCCCGAAGAACTTCCGTGGCCGTGGGATTATGACAAGGAAGCGCAAATCAATCCTTTCTTTGCACAGGTTTGGTATCCGCTTCATGATAAGGACGAAAACAACTATTATGATGAATCCATTTTTAAGGGATTCAAGGATATGTGAGGGTTAATATGAATGTATTTATGATTGGCGGCACCGGTCTTCTCGGCTGTGAAGCCGCAAAGGTTTTGATTGAGAAAGGTCACAAGGTCACATCCGTGGCTTTGCCTCCCCTGCCTGTCGGCGCACCGATTCCGAAAGAGATGGACATTATCCTTGAGGATATCAATAAGAAATCCGATGAAGAAATCGAAGAACTGCTCAAAGGTAACGATGTTTTCATTTTTGCCGCCGGTGTAGACGAGCGTGTTGAGTTTCCTGCCCCTGTTATGGATTATTACTACAAATTCAATGTTGCACCGTTGGAAAGAATTTTCCCGATTTGCAAAAAGGTCGGCGTAAAGAGAGCGGTTGTTCTCGGCTCCTATTTCTCCTATCTTTCCAAGCTTCGTCCCGACATGAAGTTAACGGACAAAAATATCTACTTTAAGTCCCGCATTCAGCAGGAGCAGGTTTGCGAAGCATTCTGTGACGACAGCTTCAGCTGTGCCGTTTTGGAGTTGCCCTATATTTTCGGCACACAG
>DNXM01000126.1:20021-24058 GCA_003505905.1 Oscillospiraceae bacterium | reverse complement strand
TGAAGCGAGCGCTACGAACACTCCCTACAACCTTGAGCATACCTCTGCCGGTGAGGCAGGAAGCATGCCGAGCATTCCGACCGGTATTGTATATGTTGATGTCAGCCAGTATAAAAACATCAGCGAAATCCCCGGTCTGATGTTCAGCGTCACCAAATACGCAAGCACTTACGGCTCCGATTATATTCCGAGCGGTACCTGCACCGAGGTTACCATTAACTCGATTACCTCCTCGAATTCCAATGTCAAGCTCAGCAGCACAAGTGCTTCTCTTACCTTGAATCAGACCGATACGAAGACTTTCACCTTCAGCGGTGCCGTTCCTGCGGCAGGCAGCAGGCTTGAAAGCACAATCACAATCAATGTAACCGCCAACGCTTCGAACGGCGGCTCGGATATTTCTCATCCGCAGTTCAAGCTTGTTGTCAGTGCATATGATAAATCCGCATTAAGAACTTCAGTCACCAGGGCAATTACGGCTTGCCGTCAGGCTTGGTTCTATTCCGGCGGTTGGGAAATTTATCAGAGAGACCTTGAAAATGCCGTTGCGGTTTTGAACAACCCGGTCAGCACACAGGATGCAATCAACGAAGCGAACGAGAACTTGAACGAGTCCATTGCATGGCTCGAATACAAGTCTGCCGACTTTGCAAAGCTCCATCAACTCTACAGCGTTGCAACTTCCTTGAATCCGTTTGATTATCAGGATTTCAGCGCAGTCACCAAGGTTCTCAACACCATCAATTACAGCCAGGGCATGCTTCAGCAGTCCCTTGTTGATGAAACCTGTGATAATCTCCGTGCGGCAATCGACGGTTTGAAGCCGGCACAGAGCAAGATTAGCATCCGTTGCTTGGATGTTTCCGGCAACACCATTTCGACAAACGGCACAATGGTTGTTAACGGTGAAGAAGTGACCGGTTCCTTGCTGAGCACGGATGTCATCGTCGGTAATGTCGGTGAAAAGGTCTTGATTGAAGTCCCCGAAATCATCGGTTATACATCGACGGATACCAAGAAGCTTGTTACCATTACGCACGAAGGCTCGGTTGTTAACTTCACTTACACGCCGAACACCTACCGTGTTATCTTCAATGCAAACGGCGGTCAGGTTTCGCCGACAACAGCTTATGTCACTTATGGTCAGACTTACACGGATTTGCCGACTCCGACCCGTGAAGGCTATCTCTTCGCAGGCTGGTACAATAAGCTTTCCGGCGGTATGGTTGTCAACGATACAACCAAGGTCACCACAAGCTATTACAGAACGCTTTACGCACATTGGGATGAAGATCCGGATTATCAGACGGAATCCGTCGATGTCGGAGCAAGCGCAGCAGGTTTGATTAAGGACGGTAAGGTTACCAACTTTATCAACACATTGATTTCGCTCCTTGATAAGGTTGTCAACTTCGTTCTTCTTAAACTCCTCGGCATCTCAAAATAACATCTACCCGGCGAGGCGGTAAAAACCGCCTCGCTGATACACGAATGAAATAGCTTTTGGGGGATACGCAATGAAAAACAAAAGAATTCTCAGCGCAATCATGGCGTTGGCTTTGCTTCTGTGCTCGGTTCAAATCGGACTCGGCGCAATTGCCGGTGCGGTCGGCTTTGATGCAAACTTGCTTTCTTACATGATTGCCAATCATGATTATTTCCGTGAGGATCGCTACACGGAAGATTCCTACGCCAATTACTACAATGTTTTAACGCAGGTTACGGCTGTGAGCAATAACGCGAGCGCCACAGCAGAAGAGATTGCAAACGCCGCTGCCGATTTGGCTGCCGCCGAAGCCGCTTTGACCTATCGAACAACGGCTTATACTTCCAAGCTGAATATGCGTCTGCCTCTGGCGGCGAATAACGGCGAAACGGCGACCTTAAAGTTTAAGGACGCAATCGGAAGCACATTGACCGATGTTACCGTCACTGCAAAGGGCGGTACGGTTTCGGATGTTGTACTCGGTGATGACGGTTTTTATTCCGCAAGCATCGTAATTACGGCAACGACCGGAGCAACGGTTCCCGTTACGATTACCTACAATTTTGACGGAAAGTCATACACCTCAATTGTGACGATTCTTGTTGCCGCACAGGGTACCGATGTAGCAACAAAATCGCAGCTTGGTGCTGTGTATCTGCGTGAAATGGCGAAAAACCGTCAGAGCAGAGATTACAGCGGCGGTTTCCAAACTTATACCTCCGTTTTGGCGGCTATGGCTGCGACCTTTGCCAATCCGTCATCCACACAGTCCAAGGTTGACCGTGCTATTGACAATATGTCCATGGCGATTGGCTCCCTTGTGTCCGCTTTGGCGGATTACTCCGAAATCTATGCCTTGCTTGCAGCGATTAACGAGCTGAATCCCGATAACTACAACTCTTTTGATGCCGTTAACAAAGCGGTTGCTCTTGTGGAATACGGTTTGCCGGTGGATCAGCAGTTCTATGTTGACTTGATGGCAGACAACATTCAGGAGGCTTTGGACGGTCTTACCCTGAAGATTGCCCGTTACACTGTCAACTGCGTTACGAAGGACGGTGCGGTGCTGTCTTCAAACCGCTATGACGGAACAAGAACCTATGTTGTCCGTGTTGTTGCGCCGGTTCACCCCGGTTATGCTCCGGATGCTGAATATCAGGCTGTTACGCTTGACAAGGACGAAACGATTGTTACATTCACTTATACTCCCGTAACATATTACGCATACTTCAATCCCGGCGCAGGCACCTGCACAACCAAATCAAAGCAGTTGACTTATGATGCGGAATATGGCGAGCTTCCCGTTCCGACCAGACCGGGTTATGCGTTCCTTGGTTGGTTCTCCAGCCCGAGCGGCGGTGAGCAGATTTTTGCCGATACGATGGTTACGTTGAACTATGTGGAACAGCTTTACGCTCACTGGAGTGATATTGAGTCGTATACCATCAACTTTGATTGCGGTGACGGAGATCCTTGCGACCCGATTACGGCAACCTACGGTGCGGATATCACCTTACCGGATCCGTATTTGTACGGCTTCATGAGCACAGGTTGGTTCTATGACCGTGCTTGTACGCAGCCGTTTGATTGCACCAAAATGCCCGATTTGGGTGATGATGGCGCACAGATTACACTCTATCCGAATTGGGTTATCAAGGTGTATCATGTCAACCTCGACCCCGGTAAAAACGGCACGGTCGATGATTCCAACTACAAAGTAACCTTCGGTTCGACTTACGGTATTATTCCCGAGCCGTCGCTTGAGGGTCATACCTTTGTCGGTTGGTATACGGCGGCGGATGAAACCGGCACGCTTGTCACTTCGGATACCGCAGTAACGCTTGATGTGGAGCATACTCTGTTTGCTCATTACACCGTAAACACCTATACGCTGTATTTCGATATGGACGGCGGTGTGGCAATTGATTCGATTACTCAGGCATACGGCACAAAGGTTATTCTGCCCAATCCGCCCACGAAGGAGTACTACCTTTTTGCGGGCTGGACATTGGACGGCGAGGCATTCAATCTTGATACAATGCCGGCAGGCAATGTCACCATCAAGGCTGTTTGGACTTTGAACACCTTGTGCGAATACTTCCTTGAGCCTTACAAGACGGTGAACGGCGTTACGATTCCGGCGAAGAACCTGATTGCGGGCGATACCATTGATGTCAAGGTGTCCATTCGCACGAATTATCCGGTCGGACAGGGCGTTTTCGCAATTTTGTTTGACAAACGCGTCTTTTCCGTATACAGTTCAACTCTTGCACAGACGGCTGTTGTAAACAAAGAGTCTACCTACATTAAGTCGTTGAGCAAGACGCTTACGGTTTCCGGTACGCCTACCTTTGCGGCGACAAACTGGAGCGGTGCTTTTGCAGATGATGCGAGCTTTGTTGCCTCAAACTGGCAGTGTGCTCGTATTCAGACGCAGTCATACTCTACAGCGTTGACTACTCCGCCGCAGGTTATTTCGCAAAAAGACCATGTCTTTACGTTCCGCTTGAAGGTTAAAACCTCCGGTATCCCGACCGATGTCTTGAGCGGT
>DNXM01000126.1:11655-19975 GCA_003505905.1 Oscillospiraceae bacterium | reverse complement strand
TGCCGCACGCCATCCACAACGACGGCTTCCCGCTATCCGACTTCGGTTGCAATGCAGAAGCTGAACGCATCCACGGGCACCTATTCAACTGCCGATACCATCAACTTGGTTCCGAATGTAACAAATGCACTGTTGGATATTCCGATTCTTTCCCCGAACTCCGAGCTTGCCGCAAAGACCGGCTCCACCACGGTGGTCGATTACACCGAGGGCTATGTTTACGGTCTTGCGCAGGATTTGACTTTGACCAAGTTTGCTTCGGATTATGCACAGATTATCGGTAGCGGCACGATTGAGTGCGCCGACACCGCGCTGCGCACCGGTTCCGTCATTAAGGTGATGTGCAACGATGTTTGCCGAGCACAGTATACGGTTATCATCTTCGGCGATGTTGACAGCAACGGAACAACAGACGGTACGGATTCCTACTACTTGAATTTGATTGCTTCGGGTATGGTTTCCGCTGATGTACTTACCCCTGCACAGAAAATGGCGGCTGACCCGAACCACGACGGCAAGATTGATGCAGACGATGTTGCCTTGCTTGCAAACGCAGGCTTGCTCAAATCCATTGTTGAGCAGACCCTTCCCGCATAAGCTTCAACCATTTTTGCAACCCGACTTCGCTGAGGTCGGGTTGCTTTTCTTGTCGGTCTTGACAGATGGAAAAGAGCGTGTCAGGTCACTTTTTCAATCTGCAAAAATCAGATGATGCACGGTTGAGTGAATTGCATTGTGAGCCGAGAACCGCTCAAAATAGGCGACGAAACCAGCTTTTAATCAGGTGATTTCGGTGATTGTCAACAAAATGATTGACTTTTGACATCTGTTGACGGTATAATAGTAACATTATCATGGAGGGAGTATGTGCCATGGAAAAGGGGCTTAACAACAGCAAACGCAGACTCCTTGAATTAGCGGATTTTTTTAAGAAGTATACCGATGAGGAGCATACCTATTCCGCAGTGGAAATATGCGATTTTTTAGCCCAAAAGGGAATTGTTGCCGAGCGAAAGGCGATTTATTCCGACATTGAAGCGTTGCAGGAGTCCGGCTATGACATTCTTTGTTCCCGAGGCAGCAACAAAGGATTTTTTCTGGCAGATCGTGATTTTCAGGAGGCGGAGGCTCGTCTGATGATTGACGCAATTCAGACGGCACGCTTTATCACGGCGAAGAAAAGCAATGAATTGGTCGAAAAAATCAGCGGATTGCTCAGCAAGCCGGTTGCAGAACAGATGATGGAAAAAATTTATATCAATTCTGCCAATAAGGGCAAAAACGAAGAGGTTTATTACAACATTGACTTGCTTTATAAGGCGATTTGTGAAAAAAAGCAGGTCAGCTTCTTCTACTATCATCACTATGTTGCCAAGGATTTGTCCATCAAGATGACAGAGCGTTCCTTTGCGGTCAGCCCCTATGCGTTGATTTGGTCAAATGACCATTATTACTTGGTCAGCAACAACAACCGTTATGATAATTTGATGCACACTCGAATTGACCGCATCAAAAAGGTGCATATTTTAGACCGACCGATCCGACCGTTTTCTGAGGTGTGCGAATACCGTGACACCTTTGATTCGGCAGATTACGAAAAAAAGCTGTTCAATATGTTTTCGGGCACGGAGCAGAAGGTTACGATGCGCTGTGCGAATTCAATATTAGAAGAAATTTTTGACCGATTCGGTGATAATACGGCGATTGTATCCCGCAATGCCGATAATTTTACCGTCACGGCAGATGTGATAACGGGCGAGGGTTTCATCTCGTGGGTTATGCAGTACGGCGGTCGCATTGAGATTTTAGCACCGCAAGAGCTGCGTGAGTCGGTTTGCCACAGGGTGCAGGATTTGCTTTATTTATATCGGGATAAGTAATTGAGGAGAGCGGCGCAGAATGCAGTATGTGATATTTGATTTGGAATGGAACAATGTTTACGGTCGCAAGATTCAGGGCTTCATCAATGAGATTATTGAAATCGGCGCCGTGAAGCTGAATGAACGGCTGGAGGAGGTCGATACCTTTTCGAGCTTTATCCGTCCGAGCATCGGCAAACGGCTTCGTGGCAGTGTGAAGAAGTTGACGAACATCACGAATGACGATGTGCAGAGCGGCGAACCGTTCACCTATGTGTTTTCGACGCTTCGCAAGTGGATTGGTTCGGAGCCGACGGTTGTTCTCACATGGGGTGACGGCGACATCCGTGTGCTGATTGAGAATTATAAGTACCTTAACGGCATTGCGTACATTCCGTTTTTGACAGATTATGTGGATTTACAGCCCTTTGTTCAGCGGAAACTGCAAACGCCAAGCGGTCAGCAGCTCGGATTGAGCCGTGCGGCGGAAATGCTCGGCATTGATGCAGACGCTTATTCACACCACCGTGCGCTGGCAGATAGCGAATTGAGTGCGGAATGCTTCCGTCGTGTGTTTGATTTGGAGGAGCTGCGAAGCTTTTCCCGTCCTTGCGGTACGGACTTTTATGCAAAGCTTGCCTTTAAGCCGCATCCGATCAGCAACATCAAGAATCCGCTGATTGATAAAAAACAGCTTACTTATCAGTGCCCTGTTTGCAATGTCAATGCTACCCGAAGAACGGAGTGGAAGTATTCCAACCGCTTTTTTCGTGCTGTTTTTGAATGCCCGATATGCCATACGCAAACAAAGGTTTCGGTGCGGTTCATGCGGATGTATGACCATATTGATGTCAAAAAGACCGCAACCGAATATGTACCGCAACAGTCCGAATAAAGAGAAAACGGCTGCTCTGTGTCCACAATTTTTTTGCGGGCGCAGAGCAGCCGTTTGTGTCCAATCATCCGAATTGAACACGAACCCAAACAAGACCGACGGCGTGAAGAAGAATGAGAAGCGGTAAGCCGAGCATAAACTTTTTGTGTAGCGTTTTGTGACGGATGCACTTCATGGTAATCAGCATCGGCAGTGCGCCGCCGAACGCCCCGAGAAGAAGCAAAGTGCGCTCGGGAATACGCCTTGCGTGTTTCTTTGACGCAATTTTATCAAGAATCGTTGCAAAAACCGAAAGGATGCCGATGACCACGGCATAGATTATGATGATTTTTATGTACGAATTCACGGTGTTCACCCCTAACTCGACTTTATTTTATCCGCACAAATACCATATGTCAACTGCTGAAAAGGATGTTATGTTATGAAACGAACGGTTGCGATTGTTTTATGCTTTTTGCTCATGCTGACGGGCTGTCAAAAAAGGACGGCGGATGTGCCGCAAACGACAACCCAACCGCAGGAGCAGTCTTCCGAACCGATTCACGCCGTTTGGGTGACTTGCTATGAACTGAAGCAGATGCTCTGCCAATCGGGCGAAACGGCGTTTCAGTCGGCTTTTGAAATGGCGGCGAAGCGGTGCGAGCAAAACGGAATTAACCACATTTTTGTGCAGGTGCGTCCGTTTTGCGATGCGTTTTATTGTTCCGATTTGTTTGAATGGTCGAGTCTTTGCCGGGATGAAAACGGCCATTCTCCGTCGTTTGACCCGTTGAAGGTGATGGTGACGACAGCCCATGCACACGGCTTGAAGATTCATGCGTGGGTGAATCCGTACCGCATTTCTTACGAAGAGGGAAAAGCTTTGCCGATGTCGCTTTCTGCCTATGAATCTTATGTCGGATGCACGGCAAACGGAACCTATTTCGACCCGTCTGCCGGTGCCGTTCGTGAGCTGATTTTGAACGGAATGAGGGAGATTTTGTCGGGCTATTCGGTGGATGGTATTCACATGGATGATTACTTTTATCCGACAAAAGATGAGGATTTTGACCGAAAAAGCTATGCTGAAGCCTGCGCTTTAGGCAATGCTTTGAGCTTGGCGGATTGGCGCAGGGAGCAGGTGAATTTCTTGCTTCGCGGTGCATATTCGTTGGTCAAATCATACGGTGCCGATAAGATTTTCAGTGTCAGTCCGTCTGCGGATATGCAGAAAAACCGGGATGAAGATTTCGCCGATGTCACCGTGTGGCTTAAGCAAGACGGCTATGTTGACTGGCTGATTCCGCAAGCTTATTTCGGCTTTGAAAACGAAAAAATGCCGTTTGAGCAGGTCATTCAACAGTGGGAAAATCTGCCGAAGGCGGAAAGTGTGCGCTTAGTGTGCGGCTTGGCGGCATACAAGCAGGGAAAAGAAGATGAATATGCGGGCACGGGGCACATGGAATGGAAGCAGAACACAGATGTACTTACCCGACAAAGGGAATTGATTTCTTCCCATGCAAAATGGGACGGTTATTGTTTGTTTTCGTACTCGGATAGTTTCTCGGAGTGAACATTTTGGTTGTTATCGGCACCGAAATGTGGTATAATGAACCAAATTGGGGCGGTGAACATTATTTGTCAGTCTCGGGCAGTCCGACAGATTGACGAAAGCGGATTTTGCTTGCTTCGATGCGGCGTATCGGGAAAGAACGCCAACGGTGTGAGGGATGCTGTGCTGAAATCGGCGGCGTAAAAAACCATTCGAATTTATACGGTCGTTCGGTGGCTTTTTCGTTTGAAAACAGCCTCTCTTTGATAGAAAAGGTCATGGGGATGGCAGGCAAACTCAACAAAAACCAAACGATGGAGAACATCGGGCAGATTTGTCCCAAAATGTGTCCGCCTCTTGCTGAATAATCCCAAACGTGCCAGCCGAGTGTTCGGTTCACCAAGCACCCGACTGTGAATTCAAGGCTCGTGATAATGCCGCTTCCCGCTAAGCAGCGCAGAGTGATGCTCGGCGTTTTGACGGTTAAGTTGAACTGATACAACAGCAAAAAAGCAAGGCCGCCCGTCAATGCCATCGACCAATGGGTGTAGCCTCTTACCGCAATTTCAAAGCAGCAGTAGAGAACGGCACCGATGAGGTAAACATAGGAATATTCTCGAATTCTGTTCATAAAATCACCGCTTTTATCTTGCCCGAATTCGGCGGGATTGTCGGGATGAGTTTTCGGCTTTGCGGTGGTAACTTTTTCATTTCTGTTTTTTAGGAGTTGATTTGAGTTGAAACAACGAAATATCAGGAAGGCTTTTCAGCGATTAACCGCTTGTTTGACGGCTATTGCTTTGCTCTGCGGTTTGGCCGGCTGCGGCGCAAAGCCGTCTGCCAAGGTCGAAATCGCTTCGGATGCGGCGGCGGTTCTTCCGAATCATGTCGATGCACAGCTTCACTGTATTGAAACAAAAGGCATGGAGGAAATTGCGTCCTCCGGCTTGATTTCGTTGTTGTTTGATAAGTTGACTGCTTCCTTTGCCGTTAAAACCAAGGACGGACGGGCGTTGTGGGCTTCGCTCCCTCATGCGACGGATGCGGCCGATACAACGGCAAATGTTATCGGCGTCAATGTGATTCACAACGGCAAAAAGTATGCGCTGAATTCACAGGATCATGCCGTTGCGTTCGGTACGGTTTATTGCGAAAAATCCGATGACGGCATTGCGGTTACTTATTTCTTGTCCGATTCCGCCGAATCGCTCAAGGATGTGAAGAACGGACAGGCAAAGGCCTCCTCCGACGGTTCGATGCGTCTGAAGCTGACGGCAAATTATGAGCTGACGGACGGTTGTCTTTTCGCATCGTTAAAGTGGGAAAACCTCGGTAACAAGGATGATGTGGTCACGGATATCGGCTTTTTGCAGTATTTCGGCGCAACGCCGAACGCCAAAGACGGCGATTTTCTGCTTGTGCCGGACGGAAGCGGCGCATTGATTGAAACAGCGGTTGACGAGGAGCTTGAGCCGATTGATATTGCCGTTTACGGAAATGATTACGGTCAAAAAAACGATTTGAACAGCGTGGTTGCGGCATTTGGTCAGCGCCGAGGGCTGCAGGCATTTGCCGCCGTGGTACAAAACGGCGATGCACTTTGCCGCATTCATGCCGCTAAAGCAGGCGAAAATGAGCCGTTTCATCGGGTCGGTGCAAGCTTTATGATAACACCCTGCGAAGAATCCGAGGGGAAATTGCTCTATGTGCCGGATGCGGCGTATCACGGTGAGATTTCGCTTTGCTATCGCTTTTTGCGTGACAACAATGCGACCTATGCAGGCATTGCGGCGGTGTGCCGTGAAATGCTGATTCGTGATTATACGCTTTCTACGAGAACGGTGAAGGAGCAGGAAGATGTGCCCGTGATGATTCAGGTCATCGGCAGCGTGGAACGGGATAACTTTTTCTCATTCCGCAAAAAGTTGACGGATTTTTCGGGTGCGAAGGATGTTTTGACCCGGGTTAAATCCAAGGGCATCAACAACGCATTTTTGCGCTGTACCGGCTTTTTGAGCGGTGGTACCGATGCGGAAAATGCCGAAAAAGCCAAGCCCTTGCTCGCTTTGGGCGGTATGAAGGGCTTGAAAGAGCTTAATGAGTATGCGAACGGACAAAATTTCCGCATTTTTACGGATATCAATTTATCCACATCAAGCAAAACAGACGATGCCGTTCGTACGCCGTCCGGTGTAAAAGCAACGGTTCAAACGCCGAACAGCTTGGCGGATGGCGGCTTTGCCGTGAAAAACCGTGCGGATTATGTGCTCAACCCGAACCGCATCAAAAAATCCGTGTCGAAAACGCTGAACCGTTTCCGTTCTCTCGGTGCAACGGGCTATTGCGTGGCGGATGTCGGTGCGTCCGTTTACGGTGATTTTGCGCAGAACAACCGCCAGGTCGTTGCCGATTCCGTATCCGACTTGCTTTCTCCGCTTGCCGTGAAGAGTCAGGTGATGGTTGTCGGCGGCAACTTTTACAGCTTGAAAAACGCCGATGTTGTCAGCGGTTTGCCGATGGTTTGTGACCATGACGAAACCGAATGCTACACCTCCGTTCCGTTTGTGCCGATTTTATTGCACGGTATTGTGGATTTTTGTTTTGATGAAATCAATCTGCAAGCCGACTCGAAAATGGCTCTGCTGCACTGCATTGAGTATGGGGCGATTCCGGGTTATGTTCTGACGGATAAGAGCTTGGAGGACAGTGAAAAATACAGCAAGCTTTACTTGGTGGATGAGCGATTGTCGGAAATCGGGGAAGCATACAAGATTGTTTCCGAATTGTTCGCCGATTTGAGAGATGCGAGAATCACCAACCACACCGAGGTTCAAAACGGCGTGTATTGCACCGAATATGAGTCCACCACCAAGATTTATGTCAACTACACAAACGAGTCTGTCAGCATCGGCGGTGTGAAAGTTGAAGCGATGAGTTATTTCCGTGTAAACTAACGGTAAACAATTCATAAAACTATTTACAACACGAATAATATATATTATTATATATAGGATATTGACCGAAAGGGTGACAGAAAATGGAAACCGTATACAAAAGAATTCTGCTCAAGGTCAGCGGTGAGGTGCTTGCCGGTGAAGCCGGTCACGGCATCAATGCCGAAACGACCATGAGCGTTTGCAAAGTTATGAAAGCGTGCTTGAATTTGGGCGTTCAGGTTGCTGTGGTTGTCGGCGGCGGCAACTTCTGGCGAGGTCGCTCAAGTGAGGGGATGGATCGCACCCGTGCCGACCACATCGGTATGCTTGCCACCGTGATGAATGCGTTGGCTTTGGGGGATTCGCTCCGCCAAATCGGAGTGGATGCCCGTGTGATGTCATCGGTGGATATTCCGAGCATCTGTGAGCCGTACAACAAAGACAAGGCGGTTCGTCACCTTGAAAAGGGCAGAGTTGTTATTTTCGGCGGCGGAACGGGTTGCCCGTTTTTCTCAACCGACACCACCGGGGCACTTCGTGCGGCGGAAATCGGCGCCGATGTTTTCTTCAAGGCATCCAATGTTGACGGCGTTTACGATAACGACCCGAATCAGTTTGCCGATGCCGTCAAGTACGATGAACTGACGCAGACCGAGATTCTTGCCAAGGGCTTAAAAGTGATGGACAGCACCGCTGCTTCCCTTTGCCGTGAGAACGGCATCACCATTCATGTGTTTAACCTTTGCAACCCCGAGAATGTTCTCAAGGCTGTCAAGGGTGAAAAAATCGGAACCATCGTAAAAGAATAAATTAAAGGAGCTTGAATTATGGAAACTGTTTTTACTTTTGCCGACGAAAAAATGACCAAAACCATCAACGCACTCAAAAATGAGTTTGCATCCATCCGAGCCGGTCGTGCCAACGCTGCGGTTTTGGATAAAATCCGTGTCGACTATTACGGCACCCCGACTCCGATTAACCAGCTTGCCGCCATTTCCGTGGCAGAGGCAAGAATTCTTTGCGTTCAGCCTTGGGATGCCAGTATCCTGCACGGCATTGAAAAGGCCATTCAGACATCCGACCTCGGCATCAATCCGCA
>DNXM01000126.1:11142-11527 GCA_003505905.1 Oscillospiraceae bacterium | reverse complement strand
GAGGATTCCAAGGTTGCCATCCGCTCCATTCGCCGTGATTGCATCGAGAAGCTCAAAAAGATGGAAAAGTCTTCCGAAATCACGGAAGATGATTTGAAGAATGCCGAAAAGAAAATCCAGGATAAGACCGATAAATTTATCAAAGATATCGACGCTCTTTCCGCTGAGAAAGAGAAAGAAATCATGGAGATTTAACCATGGCAAACGAATTACCGTTGCACATCGGATTTATTATGGACGGTAACGGTCGTTGGGCAACCAATCAAGGCTTGAGCCGTTCCGAGGGTCATGTCGCCGGTGCGAATGCGTTTCGCCGCATTTGCGAATACGGCTGTGATTTGGGCATCAAGAGCATGACCTTCTATGCGTTTTCCACCGAAAATTT
>DNXM01000126.1:6248-11099 GCA_003505905.1 Oscillospiraceae bacterium | reverse complement strand
CGGAGGTTGCCGCCATTATGAATATCTTCCGTGACTACCTCAAAGAAGCGCAGGAACGCAAAAGAGAAAATGCGCTCAAAGGAATGCATATGCACTACATGGGCGGTCGTGACGGCGTGCCGGAGGATATTCTCGATTTGTTCGATACCGCAGAGAATGAGTCAATCAATGCCAAACGAACCACGGTGAACATTGCCGTGAATTACGGCGGCAGAGCGGAAATCGTGCACAGCGTGAAGAATATTGTCAAGCGTGTGCAAAACGGCGAGCTTTCCGTTCACGACATTGACGAAGCACTCATCGGTCAGGGTCTTTACACGGCAGGTCAGCGCGACCCGGATATTATCGTTCGACCCGGCGGAGAATACCGTTTGTCAAACTTCATGATATGGCAGGCGGCATATTCTGAATTTTGGTACACCGATAAGCTGTGGCCCGATTTTACGGAAGCAGACCTTGACCGAATCATTGAAGATTATTCCAAGCGTCACAGAAGATTCGGTGGCGTATAAACGTAAGGTGAATTTGTTATGAAAACTCGTGTAATCAGCGGGGTTATCGCAGGCTTGTTCGGCATTGCCGCCATCATCTTGACTTTTTCTCCCTATCTTGATGTGCTGTGCTTCGGCGTGAGCCTTGTGTCGGTTTATGAATTGATGAAGGTGTTCGGCGTAAAAAACAAAGTGATGTATGCGCTGTCGCTGACCTTTTCCGCTCTTACGATTGTAAATGCCGGATACGGCGAAAAAATCGGAATTTCATTTCCAATCGGTGCGGTGGTTACCGTTTATGTGCTTGCCATGCTGATTTTGATGCTGGCGGATTATGAGCACATTACCTTTGAGCAGGCAGGGCTTTCCATGGTGGCTTCGTTTCTGCTGCCTTATGCGTTGGCTTGCTTCTTGAAAATCCGCAACTTGACCGATGAATTTTCCGCCATCAGCCGTGGTCATTGCCGCTTTTTGGTTTGGTTTTGCCTGGCAAGTGCCGTATTCACCGACACCTTTGCTTACTTCACCGGCGTGAAGCTCGGCAAGCACAAGCTTTGCCCGAAAATCAGCCCGAAGAAAACGGTTGAAGGTGCTGTCGGCGGAATTGTGGGTGCGCTCATCATCAACATCGTGGCACTCGCCATTTGCAACGCATGGGTGTTCCACCGTCCTATTCCGATTCCGCTGTGGGTCATGGCGATTTTCTCGGTGGTACTTTCCGTTATCAGTATGTTCGGCGATTTGTCCGCTTCCACCATCAAACGCAACTTCGGCATCAAAGATTTCGGAAATATTATTCCGGGTCACGGTGGAATTATGGACAGAATGGATAGCATAAGCTTTGTAACACCGGTTGTCTATTTTACAACTGTGCTGTTGGTCAAAGCCTTTAGTTGAGAAAGATTGTGAACGATTTGCAGAACAAAAAATTGATTATCCTCGGGTCGACCGGCTCCATCGGCGTTCAGGCGTTGGATGTGGCAAGGCTGCACCGATATGAAATCGTTGCTTTAACCGCCGAACGCAATGTTGAGCGGATGGAGGAACAGATTCGTGAGTTTCATCCCCGTTATGCCGCTATGGCGAATGAGCAGGCGGCGGCTGACTTGAAGGTTCGTGTGGCAGATACGGCAACCCAAGTGCTTTCGGGCGGTGAAGGTGTAAGGACCTGCGCCGGGATGTGTAAAGAGGCGATTGTGCTCAACAGCATTGTTGGCATGGCGGGCTTGGAGCCGACGCTCGCCGCCATTGAATCGGGCAGTAAAATTGCCCTTGCCAACAAGGAAACCCTCGTGGCAGGCGGTAAGCTCGTTTTTGAAAAAGCCCGTGAAAAGGGCGTGGATATTCTTCCCGTCGACAGCGAGCATTCTGCCATCTTCCAAGCCTTGCAGGGCATGAACGATAAAAAAGAACTCAACCGTTTGATTTTGACCGCCTCGGGCGGTCCGTTCTTCGGCAAGACGAAAGAAGAGCTGAAGAATGTGACGCTTGCGCAGGCTCTCAAGCATCCGAATTGGAGCATGGGCGCAAAAATTACCGTGGATTCCGCTACGATGATGAACAAAGGCTTGGAATTGATTGAAGCGGTTTGGCTGTTTGATATGCCGCCCGAAAAGGTGGACATCGTGGTTCACCGCCAAAGCATTGTCCATTCTTTGATTGAATATGTTGACCATTCGGTGATTGCACAGCTCGGTGTGCCCGATATGCGAATTCCGATTCAGTATGCGCTGACCTATCCGCAGCGGTTTGTTTCGCCCGTGGAACAGCTTCGTTTGGAGCAGTGGAAGACACTCACCTTTGATGAGCCGGATTACGAAACCTTTGCCTGCATCAACCTTTGCCGAAAGGCAATAAGCTTGGGCGGTCTTTATCCGGCGGCGGCGAACTCCGCCAACGAAATGGCGAATGAGTTGTTCCGCAACGGCAATATCGGCTTTTTGGATATTCCTCGCTTGGTGTCCCTTGCGTTGGATGCGGCGGAAAGCAAAGCAGACTATAAGTTAGAAGATGTCCTCGCCGCCAATCAATGGGCAAGAGAATTTGTACGCAGTCATCTGTAAGTTGGAGGGAAGAAGATTGTCACTTGCGATGTTAGCCGGAATATGGGGAAAAGCGTGGCCAATTCTGCTGGCAATTCTCTTTTTCGGTTTTATCATTCTTTCGCATGAATTGGGGCACTTTACCGTTGCACGCATTTTCAAAGTGAAAATCAACGAGTTTTCCATCGGCATGGGGCCGGCTCTTTTCAAAAAGAAGGGCAAGGAAACGCTTTATTCTCTTCGCTTGCTTCCGATTGGCGGTTATGTCAAGATGGAGGGCGAGGATGAAGACAGCGGCGATGAGCGTGCCTTTTGCAACAAAAAGGTGTGGCAGCGGTTTTTGATTGTTTTGGCAGGCGCCGTGATAAACATTCTGCTCGGTGTGTTGTTACTCGGCATCTTGATTGCGTGCCAAAATTTGGTCGGTACCACCACAATTCACAGCTTCCATGAGGATTCTCTGCTTCGGCAAAGCGAATTGCAGCCCGGCGACAAGCTCATTGAAATTGACGGTCACCGTGTGTTTTCCGATATGGATATTTCCTTTTTGCTCGCCCGTGATGACGATTCGGTGATTGACTTGGTTGTTAAACGGGATGATAAAAAAATCGAATTAAAGCAGGTTGCTTTTACAACAACCGAAACCGAGGACGGCAAGAAACAGTTGGTTTATGACTTGGTCATCCTCGGCAAAGAAAAAAATATCTTGAATGTAACCGCAAACGCCTTCAAAGAAACCGCTTCGGTGGCTCGCTTGGTTTGGCTGAGCTTGCTTGACCTTGTGACCGGCAAATACGGCTTTAACGAGATTTCGGGGCCGATTGGCACGGTGAGCTACATTGCACAGGCGGCGGAAGAATCCACTTCTTCCATGAATTTCGCCTTCTTGTTTAACATTATGGCGTTTATCACCATCAACATCGGCGTGTTTAATCTGCTTCCGCTTCCCGCTCTCGATGGCGGTCGGCTGTTCTTTATGGTGATTGAAGCGGTGTTCCGCAAGCCCGTTCCCGCAAAGTACGAAAACCTGGTGCACGCCATCGGGTTGATACTTTTGCTGATTTTCATGGCGGTTGTTTCGTTTAGTGATATTTACAAATTGGTTAAAGGATGAGCGGAAAAATGGAGCGCAGAAACGCAAAACGAATTAAAATCGGGGGACTGTATATTGGCGGAAATGAGCCGATTACCGTTCAATCCATGCTCAATCGCCGTTCGGACGATTTGGAGGGCAGTGTGGCGCAGGCGAAACAGCTTGAACAAGCCGGCTGTGATTTGATTCGTGCCGCCGTTCCGAATAGGGAAGCGGTGCAGTTGATTGACCGACTGAAAAATGCCGTAAAAACACCCATTGTTGCCGACATCCATTTTGATTACCGCTTGGCATTGGAATGCGTGGCGGTCGGTGTGGATAAAATCCGCATCAATCCGGGCAACATCGGCTCGAAGGACCGTGTGAAAGCGGTGGCAAATGCCTGTGCGAATGCAGGGGTGCCGATTCGTATCGGTGTCAATTCCGGTTCGGTTGAAAAACAGCTGCTTGAAAAATACGGCGGACCGACACCGCAGGCGATGGCGGAAAGCGCCATGAATCACGCCAAGCTTTTAGAAGAAAATGACTTTTCCGACATCGTGATTTCCATTAAATCCTCCGATGTGCAAAATACAATCGCCGCCTATGAAACGGTGGCACAGATGTGTGATTATCCGTTGCATTTGGGTGTGACGGAGGCTGGCACAAAGCATATGGGCATCATCAAGTCTGCCGCAGGCATCGGTTCTTTGCTGGCACACGGCATCGGTGACACGATTCGTGTTTCACTTACGGATGAGCCGGTGGAAGAAGTGAAAGCGGGCATTGATATTCTCAAAGCGTTGAATTTGAAAAAGAATTGTGTTGAAATCGTGTCCTGTCCCACGTGCGGACGGACTCGGATTGACATGATTTCCATTGCACAGCAGGTGACCGAGCGTTTGGCGGATTGCCGAAAGCCGCTGAAGGTTGCCGTGATGGGCTGTGCCGTAAACGGACCGGGGGAAGCCCGTGAAGCCGATATCGGAATTGCCGGCGGTGACGGATGCGGAATCCTGTTCAAAAAAGGCGAGATTATCCGCAAGGTGAAGGAAGAGAATCTTGTGGAGGAATTGCTCAAAGAAATTGATTTGATGTAAGTTAAGAGAGGATTTTTTCATGACCGGCGAACAGTTTTTTGATTTGCTCACACCGATTGTCGGTGCCGAGATTACAACTCAATATCGAACCGCCGAGCACATTGAAATGGCAATCGAGCGTGACGAGCGCATGATGACGGTCAAGG
>DNXM01000126.1:0-6192 GCA_003505905.1 Oscillospiraceae bacterium | reverse complement strand
GGACGGTTTTGAAACATCCGCCTTGGAAAAGGCACTGGAAACAGCCTTGCGTGTCAATCGTGTTTCCTGCTCGGTTTTCTTTGCCGAAGAGAGCAAACCGATGGAAGAAGAACGGGTTGTGGTTGCTTCGGTTGACCCGTCAAGCGTTTCGATTGATGTGGAGCGTGTGGCAGCCGAATTGAAAAAACGCATTCCGCCTGCCAACGGGTTTATGAACGGCGCAACCGTAGAAACAGACGGGGCGGTTTGCCGGTTTTTCGTTTCAAAATCCGGCGCCGCAATTCTCAAACCGTTCGGTGCGGAAAAAGAGCTTGCGGCCATTCTCAAGGAAATGTACCGACTGGATGTGACGGTTTCTCTTGAAGCAAATGAAGCGGACAAGGAAGTCAATATTGCCGAAATGCAGCGCAAGGTGGATGAAAGCAAGGAACAGCAGGACAAGCCCGTGCTTGAGAAAAAGCTGGAACGAAGCTTTGAGGATTTGCCCATTTGCGTGAAATATTCGCAGATGCTTTACGGTGAGCGTTTGCCCGGCAAGCGTCCGACTCCGATTTCCGAATTGAGTCAGGACAGCGGTTCGGTTTTGGTTTGGGGCGATGTGTTTTCGCTTGAGGTGCGTTCCACTCGGGATAACCGCAATCGCATTATTACCTTTAACATTTCGGATGAGAGCGGCTCCTATTCCGCAAAGATTTTCGGCCCGAACGAAAACACCGAATATCTTGTTCAAAAGCTAAAAGACGGCATGACGATTCTTTTGAGAGGTATTGTGCTGTACGATAAATATGCGCACGAAAATGTGCTGGATGTTAAAGCAATCGCCTCCATCGACAAATTGTCCAAGACCGACGACGCACCCGAAAAGCGTGTCGAGCTTCACCTGCATACCCGTATGTCGGCTATGGACGGTATGACCGATGTGCAGGATTTGGTCAAGCGTGCCATCAAGTGGGGGCACAAGGCAATTGCCATTACCGACCACGGTGTTGTGCAGGCGTTCCCGGATGCCGTTAAGGCGGCAAAGGGGAGCAACATCAAATTGCTCTTCGGCATGGAGGGTTATTTGGTTAACGATGTGGACGGTGACGATGCGGAAACGGACTACAAAAAACTGCCGTCCTACCATATCATTCTTCTTGCCAAAAACAATGTCGGCTTGAAGAATCTTTACAAGCTCATTACCAAATCCAATTTGGATTATTTCTATAAAAGACCCCGTATTCCGAAAAGTGAGCTGATGGCTCTGCGTGAGGGAATTATCGTCGGCAGTGCCTGCGAAGCAGGTGAAGTGTTCCGCACGATGATGAAAAGTGATGACGAAACGCTGATGAAAATTGCGTCGTTCTACGACTATATCGAAATTCAGCCCGTGGATAACAACCGCTTTATGTTGGAGTCTGCCGAGTATCCGCAGATTCAAAGTCGAACGGATTTGGAAAACCTTAACAAAAAGCTGGTTCACTTGGCGGACAAGCTTCATAAGCCCGTTGTCGCCACGTGTGATGTTCATTTCATGGACCCGGAGGACGCAAAATTCCGTGCCATTTTGATGGCAGGTCAAGGCTTTAAGGATGCGGATAACCAAGCACCGCTTTTCTTCCGCAACACCGAAGAAATGTTGGCGGAGTTTCAGTATCTCGGGGAGGAAACCGCCAAAGAGGTGGTTATCACCAACCCCAACCGCATTGCCGACAGTATTGACCGTTTGATTCCGATTCCCAACGGCAACTATCCGCCGAGCATTCCCGGCTCCGAAGAAGAACTGACACGGTTGTGTTGGGATAAGGCGAAGGATATGTTCGGCGACCCAGTGCCCGAGTATGTGGCGGAACGCTTGGAAAAGGAGCTCAATTCCATCATCCAAAACGGTTTCGCCGTGCTCTATATGATTGCGCAAAAGCTGGTTAAAAACTCCATGGATCACGGCTACTATGTCGGTTCCCGTGGCTCGGTCGGTTCCTCGTTTGTCGCCTCCATGGCAGGCATTTCCGAGGTTATGCCGCTTGCACCGTTTTATCTTTGCAAAAAGTGCAAGCACAGCGAGTTTTTCCTAAACGGCGAAGTCGGCTCCGGCTTTGACTTGCCGCCGAAGGATTGTCCGCATTGCGGAATTCCGATGATACGGGACGGACACGATATTCCGTTCGAAACCTTCCTTGGTTTTAAAGGCGATAAATCCCCCGATATTGACTTGAACTTTTCGGGCGAATACCAGTTTTGGGCGCACCGTTACACCGAGGAGCTGTTCGGTCTTTCTCATGTGTTCAAAGCCGGCACCGTCAGCACCGTGGCGGACAAAACCGCTTTCGGCTATGTTAAAAAGTATTTTGAGGGCAAGGGCGAATCGGTGCACAACGCCGAAATCGACCGTTTGTGCAAAGGCTGTACGGGCATTAAGCGCACGACGGGTCAGCATCCGGGCGGTCTGGTCGTTGTTCCGCAGGACATGGATGTCACGGACTTCTGCCCGGTGCAGCATCCGGCAGACGACCCCACCTCCGGGATTATTACGACGCACTTCGAATACCACTGTATGGAGGCCAACCTCCTGAAGCTGGACGAACTGGGCCACGATGACCCCACCATGATCCGTATGATGGAGGATATGACAGGGGTGGACGCGAAGAAAATCTCTCTGTCCGACCAGCCCACCATGTCTATTTTCACGTCTCCGGAGGCACTGAACCTTCCTGACGATGACCCGATTATCGGTCATACCGGCACCATCGGCGTTCCGGAGTTCGGAACCGCCTTTACCAGGCAGATGCTGGTGGATACAAAACCCGGTCAGTTCGATACCCTGATCCGGCTGTCCGGTTTTTCTCATGGAACGGACGTCTGGGCGGGTAATATCCGGGATCTGGTAACCAGTGGAACAGCAACGGTGAACGAAGCGGTAGGCTGCCGTGACGACATCATGATCTATCTGATTCAGAAGGGCATGGAACCGTCGCTGGCCTTTAAGACCATGGAGGCAGTGCGAAAAGGAAAGGTGAAGAAGTCGGGCTCCTTCCCCGGAGATGCGGAAGAGCAGATGCGGGGAATGGATGTACCGGACTGGTGGATTGAATCCTGCCGGAAGATTGCCTACCTCTTCCCGAAAGCCCATGCAGTGGCCTATGTTATGATGGCCTTCCGCATTGCATGGTTCAAGGTTCACGAACCCCTGGCTTTTTACAGTGCGTATTTCTACCGCAGGAGTCAGAAGGGCGAGTTCGACGCGGAGCTGATGACCGGCGGTACGGACTTCGTCCGGCGCAAGATCAACGAATTCAAACGCCGCTCCAACCTGTCCAACAACGAGGAAGATCTTCTGGTTACAATGGAAGCAGTGTATGAGTTCAATATGCGCGGCTTCGAGTTCGCGCCCATTGACCTGTACCGGTCGGATTCCATCAAGTTCCTGATTACCGATGACGGGAAGCTGCTGCCTCCGTTCGTCTCGATCTCCGGTTTGGGCGAGTCGGCTGCTGTGGACCTGGTGAACTGCAGGAAGTCCGGTGAGCAGTTCATCTCCATTGAGGAAGTGTCCCATGCCTGCCCGAAAGTCAGCCAGACCCACCTTCAGATTCTGAAACGGCTGGGGGCACTGGGTGACCTTCCGGAAACGAGTCAGATTAACCTGTTTGATTTCTGAGCGACAGTGTCCGGAACCTTATTTTTTTCATAAGCATAACAGAAAACAACGGAAGTATAGCCCGTAATTGAGTGGTGCTTCCGTCGTTTTCTGTTCTTTTCCTGTTAAACATCAGCTTTTTGTTTTCTATATATTATACTTGAAATTATTATACTTTTGAGTATAATAATAATTGAAAGGTGATGAACATCTTATGCATGAAAAAAAGCAGTTTGTTGACAGAATAGAAGAACTGAAAACTCTGGAACAGGAATATACGCGAAAAGCCGCTGCCTTTGTGATTATCTACGGTCGCCGCAGAGTCGGTAAAACGGCTCTGATTAACGAGTTTCTCTCACGTCATAGTGGATGTAATGTCTATTTTCTTGCAACGCAGGAATCCGAAGAGCAGAATCGCAGGGCGTTCCGGAATCAGGTCGCAGAGCTTATTGGAAATGAGCTTCTGAAATCGGCTGATGCTGACTGGCTGACCGTTTTCAAACTCCTTACGGGATATCGCACAGAAGAACGAAAAATAATAGTACTGGATGAATTTCAGTATATCGGTCACTCAGCTCCTGCGTTTCCGTCCGTTATGCAGAAGGTATGGGACACAGTGCTGAAAGATGCGAATATTATGCTGATCCTATGCGGTTCTCTTGTTACACTGATGCAGCAACAGACATTGGACTACAGCAGTCCGCTTTACGGAAGACGCACCGCACAGATAAAGCTCAAACAGATCCGCTATCCATATTACAAGGATTTTTTTTACGGGAAGTCCGAAAAAGACTTGATACCATTCTATGCAGTAACAGGTGGCGTACCGAAATATATTGAAAGCTTCTGTGACTGTGAAAACGTTGAAGCCGGAATTGAAAACCTTGTACTGAATCCTCAAAGCTATCTTTATGAAGAACCTTATTTTCTTCTGCAAAATGAGGTAAATGAGATCGGGAGCTATTTCTCATTAATCCGCGCAATTGCAATGGGAAACTGCAAGCTTTCCGAAATCGCAGCTTTCCTCGGCGTGAAGCAGACGAATGTACCCAAATATCTGAAAACACTGATGGATCTGGATCTGGTGGAGCGTGAAGTTCCTGTTACCGAAAGTAATCCTGAAAAAAGCAAAAGCGGGCTTTATCGGATTACGGATAACTTTATATCCTTCTGGTTCAAATTTGTTTATCCCTATCGCTCTTTTCTTGAACGCGGAGAAAAAACGTATGTAATGGAACAGATTCGAAAAATGTTTGTTCAAAACTATGTGTCCTATATTTATGAAGATCTTTGCAGGGAGAAAATGTGGGAGTTCGCTTCTGACAGTCAAAGGGATTTATGTTTTGACAGGCTTGGGAGATACTGGGGTCCTGTATGCGGAGAAGTTGATCTCCTTGGACTGGACACCGTAGACGGGAATATGCTGATCGGAGAATGTAAATATACGGAAGCTGAAAAGGGGCTGTCAGTCCTGCATTCTTTGCAGGAAAAGGCGGCGGCACTTGAAGGAAAAACAAAGCATAAGTGCCGCAAGATCATCATTTTCAGCACTTCCGGCTTCACAAAAGGCCTGGAAGAGGAAGCCGGCCGAAACGCGAATCTTCTTCTTATTGACACTTTTACTCCGAAACGGGATAATGCTCGTTGAAACAGAATATTTATCATACCTTTTGTTCAATGATCATTCCCCGGAAACATTCGCAGAGATAGAAGTGAGATTTGACGGTATGAATCATAACAAAAAAGCAAAGGTGATGGCAAGGATGAGTTTAGTGATCTACATCCACGGCAAGGGCGGCAGCGCCGCCGAAGCGGAGCATTATCAAACGCTTTTTCCGGATGATACGGTACTTGGCTTCGATTACAAGTCCGAAACACCGTGGGAAGCGCAAAAAGAGTTTTCGGACTATTTCGATGCGGTTTCGGTCGGATTTGATAAAGTCTGTTTGATTGCGAACAGCATTGGCGCATTTTTTTCCCTTTTCTCGCTCAGTGAAAAGAAAATCAAAAAGGCATTCTTCGTTTCACCCATTGTCAATATGGAAAAACTGATTTGCGATATGATGACGCTGGCAAATGTCACGGAGAGCAAACTGAAAGAGAAAAAAGTAATCCCTACGACCTTCGGTGAAACGCTTTCGTGGGAATATCTCAGGTGGGTGAGAGACAACCCGTTCAAATGGAAGATCCCTACCGAGATTTTGTACGGTGAAAAAGACTATCTGCAAACTATTGACACAATCAACTACTTTTCCTCAAAAAGCGGTGCAAAGGTGACTGTAATGAAAAACGGCGAACATTGGTTTCACACGGAGGAACAAATGGCGTTTTTGAATGAATGGATAAGGTCAACTCTATAATCTATAATTTTGAAAATGGGAGAAAAGAAAATGGCTTTTGATTTTAAGAAGGAATACAAAGAGTTTTATATGCCGAAGAACAAACCGGAGCTGATCAACGTTCCTGCGGCAAACTATATTGCCGTACGCGGAAAAGGCAATCCCAACGAGGAAGGCGGAGCGTATCAGCAGGCGGTGGGTATTCTCTATGCCGTTGCCTATACACTGAAAATGAGC
>DNXM01000206.1:1704-4829 GCA_003505905.1 Oscillospiraceae bacterium | reverse complement strand
ACCAAGAAAAAGAATATCGTCAAAATGGGCGGTGCTTACCACGGCTGGAGCGATCAGCTCGCTTACGGCATCCGTGTTCCCGGTTCAAAGTGGACCCAGGCTCACGGTGTTCCGCTGAGAATTTTCAAGCAGACGCAGGAATTTTTCCCGAACGATTTGAACAGCTTGGAGCACGTTCTTCGCCGCAATCAGCTTCACGGCGGCACGGCGGCTGTTTTCATTGAGCCGGTCGGTCCCGAAAGCGGTACCCGTCCGCTCGACAAGGATTTCAACAAGGGCGTTGAGAAGCTCTGCCGCAAGTACGGCGCACTTCTTGTTTTTGATGAGGTTGTTACCGCATTCCGTATCGGTCTTGCCGGTGCACAGGGCTACTTCGGCGTATCCCCCGACTTGACTATCTTCGGCAAGGTTGTTGCCGGCGGTTATCCCGGCGCAGGCGGTGTCGGCGGTAAGCGTGAATACATGAAGTACCTCACCGCAGGCTTGGGCAGCAGCGGCGAAAAGATTCACAAGGCTCTTATCGGCGGTACAATGGCGGCTACTCCCATCAGCTGTGTTGCCGGTTACTACACCTTGGAAGAAATCGAAAAAACCAACGCTTGCCAGTATGCCGGTCAAATGGGTGACCGCATCACCGCAGGCTTGCAGGATATCATCAAGAAGTATGACCTTCCCTTCGTTGCCTTCAACCAAGGCTCCATCTGCCACCTGGAAACAGTCGGCACCATGCACTTCTCCATCAACTGGAAAAAACCGTGGACGATTCCGAATGTTCTCAAGGAAACAAGCATCCGCAAATCCGAAATGGAGCACATGGGTGCCGCCTATATGGCAGAGGGTCTTGTCACCTTGGCAGGCAGCCGTTTGTACACAAGCGCCGCTTATACACCCGAATTGATCGACGAAGCTCTTACCCGTTTCGATAAGGTCTTCTCTCAGGTTGAGGCAATCGAAATCCCCGCAAGCAAATAATACAACACATTCAAACAGCCGCTCACGGATTCAAAACCCGTGGGCGGCTGTTTTCAACCTTCCTCTATTTCAACAAACCCCTTTTCAGTTGCCGTATTTGTTGTAATAATCCTCCGCATCTTCGTAATCGAAAAAATCGTCATAGTGGTCTTCGTAAAAATCATCAGCGTGTGCGTAATCCTTGGCGTTGTACGGGTCATCCTGCTTTTTCGTTTTGACCTTGTATCGCCGAGTCGTTGTGTGCTTCGCCGGCGGAACCGTATACAGCACCGTGGTTGCTTTTTCGGTCGTATACACAATGCGGCGCACATAGGTAATCCGTGTCGTTGTTTGAACATCGGGTTCATCATTCCAAACATGAAAAGCCATGGGCACGGCAACCAATATAACCGCCAACGACAAAGCCAACAAAAACTGAGGCAATCTCTTATTGTCCATTTTTCTCCACCCCTTGGTTGAATTTGGGTACATTGTAACACTTTCACACGGAATATGCAATATGTGTTTTCAATATAGTCCGTAATTTGGGACTGTGATATCCACATTTCGTTGCTTCAGCTCCGCTCTTGCCAAGAATCGGGCAATATGGTATGATAGAGATAACTACAGGGGGAATTTGCCATGGATGAAAAAAAGATACGAACGCTCCTGAGCTTTTTGCGTGATTTAAAGACACCGCTAAAGCTTCTTCCGCTTTTGCTCTCGATTGTGATTACCTTAATTCGGCGCATTGCCGAGCAAGACCGCACGCCGAGCGTCACGGTGCTCAACCGGAGCTTTCTTTGCCGCAAAGGTGCCGCATTCCCTGCGGGATGCATCTCGCCGTGCGTGACGGAATGTGACGGCGGTTGTTTTGCCGCCGCTTACGCCTGCTTGGAGTTGCAGAACAACCAAGCGCAAAGCAGCATTTGCGTTGTTCGCAGTCGCGACTGCGATTCGCTCGGCAGCGCACCGAAACGAACCGTTTACACCTCACCCCTGTCCCCCGAAAATATTACGCTCACTGACACGGCATTTGGGCTGTTCCTCTGCTGGGAAAACCGTGGCGGACGCAGCTTCGCCGCCCCGAAAGCATTCGGCAAAGCGGTTGCCGATTCGCTCAAGCAAACGGCTTTGCAGGCAAAAACCGATGTTGTGAAAGACCTCGGTTGGCATTGCGCTTTGATTCCGAAGGACGGAGCTGAACCGCTCAAGCCATTGAGATTATCCATTCACGCCGCACAGCCTCCCGTCAAAATCAGCGAACGAGAACTGCTTTTTGTCACCGCCGAAAATGGAAAACCCGTGGTCAGCGTCTGCACGCTGCCCATGCTTGAAACCCACACCGTTACAGCTTTGACGCTCCCCCTTGACGGAAATTCGGTTTGCTTGGAAGCGACCGTTGCCAAGCTGAAAAACGGTCGGCTCGCCACGGTTGTCAATCTCTCTGGCAGCTTGTATTACGCTTTTTCGGACGATTTAGGGCAGCGTTGGAGCCGTCTGCGCCCGATGAAAATCAAAGCCTCTGCGCCGAATCTCTGCGTGCGTGCAGACGGAACAACCGCTTTGAGCTACCTTGTGCCGAATAAGACGCTTTCGGCTTGTGTGCGTGTCAGCCCCGACGGGCAATATGTTTGGGGCAAGGAGCGAACGGTGGTTTCCACGCCGTCCGCCGATTTTCATCGCCCCGTCACAACGCCGTGCGCCGACGGGTTTTTAACCGTCTGCCGTCAGCGTTTCAGCTCCGACCGCCTGCCTTCCGCCCTGCTGACCCGCTGGAAAGAAAACAGCCTCGGCGGAATCGAAAGCGAATCGTGACCGTGGCAACCGAAAGAACCGCTGAATTCCAACTATCGGCGACTTCTCAAAGTAAATTCCACCGTAGGAGAGGAGTGGAATTTACCTTGAGAAATAAAGGAAGAAAGACGAAAGAAAAGCCAAAAGCCGGAAGAAAAAAGCGAGAAATAGCGAAATTTTGGGGTGGAAAGTAAAAAAGGACACGGCAAATAAGCCCGAGAGTGGAATTTCTCAGACTAAATTCCGCATACGGTGGAATTTACTTTGAGAAGTCGCCAATTCCAAATATCATTCTAAATATCGGCAAAAAAGCTTGACTTGCTTAATCGTATTTGCTATAATAATCTCATTAAGCGAGAGTGGCGGAATCGGCAGAC
>DNXM01000206.1:0-1644 GCA_003505905.1 Oscillospiraceae bacterium | reverse complement strand
GTTCAAGTCCCGTCTCTCGCACCATGTAGAGTATTCATAAGGGATTTGACTTTATGAATACTCTTTTTTTGTGCCTTTCGGGCTGTATTTGCATTTTGTGTGAATACAGCCTGTTTTCTGTTATGCCGATGCGTTGAGAGCTTTGGGAATATATTCAATCGCAACGCCTTGTCTTGTGTTTGCCTGAAATCTTCCGAAAACATCCTCCGGTATTTCGATATATCCGACAAAGCGATAGAAAATAACCACTCTCTGTGTTTTATCTTTGCCGGTTCCCTCAACATCATAAACATCAATGTGGTCAATGAGTTCCTGCAAAAGTGGTGCAGTACAGACTGCTAATCATCTACACACTTCTTACTGCTGTTCCAATAATATGACTTAATAATGAATCATCTGCGTATTTGCACAGGTGATTTTTTGCTCTTAAATTTCCGTTGACAATTATTACTGTTTTGTTATAATTATTAAAAAGTGTTCTTTCGTAAAGATTATTGTTGTAAACTGTTTTGTCTTATTCCTTACGGTATGAACAGAAAAATGGGGTGCTATTATGTGGAACGTTATCAGAATTGTTATTTCTGTTCTTATGTCTATTGAAATGATTTTTGGCTCACTTTTTTCGGGCGGTATGTTCAATAAAAAGATTGAAATGCCCGAGTCTGAAACAGGTGAATACACTCAGTATGTGAATGAATTTATCGGTACAGGCGGCACACCGTGGACCTGCGGTATGTTAAGTCCTGCGGCAACCGTTCCGTTCGGATGCGTAAGGCTCGGTGCTGATACCTGCGCTGTCGGCGGTCTGTATGTATTTAAAACAAATACCTCGGGTTATTATTACGAACACAGACACATCTACGGCTTCAGCTACAGCCGTCTTTCGGGTACGGGAATCCGTGATTACGGAATGTTCCGTGTTACTCCTTTTGCAGGTACAGCATCAAAGAAACCATCCGCTCTTGCATTCTCACACGAAAACGAGGTTGCAGCACCGGGATATTATGCGCTCTATCTTCCGACCGAGGCTGTTCTTGCAGAGATGACTGCAACAAGCCATACGGGTTATCAGCGATATACCTTTGAGTCATCAAAGGATGCAAAGCTCTGTATTGATGCTGCTTCTATACTTAATGCCTGCAGTACCGAAAACGCCAAGATAAGCATTGATGAAGAGAACAGTGTCATTACGGCAGAGGTTAATATAAAAGGTGAGTTCTCTGACAGATTCGAGGGAATCAAAGCATACTACTACGGTGAGTACGATACTCCGATTGAAAGCTATAAGCTTGACGGTGATACACTTGTATTGAACTTCGGCGATGTCAAGAGTCAACCTGTTGTATTAAGAGCCGGAATAAGCTTTGTAAGCATTGAGAATGCAAAAGATAATCTCTATGCCGAGGCAGAGAATATGAGTTTCGACGAGGTAAGAGCACTTGCGGATAAAGAGTGGAACAGCGAGCTTTCAAAGATAAAGATTGATGCTGACGAAGATGTAAAGGAAATATTCTATACATCACTTTATCACTCAATGATTATGCCGACCGATTTTACCGACAGCAACGGCGAATATGTCGGCTTTGACAAAAAAGTGTATACAGCGGACGGTTACACATATAGAACCGATATGTCGCTGTGGGA
>DNXM01000162.1 GCA_003505905.1 Oscillospiraceae bacterium | reverse complement strand
TCGCCGTAACGGCGAAGCGGCTGCATGACTACCCCACGGAACACGAACTCCTCCACCAAAGCAGGAACGACCGCCGTACAAAGCAGGTTGAGAAAAACATCAAGCGCATTGCGTGAAACCGGGTCATCGGACTGAATTTCTTCCAACCCGACTCCGTTGAGTATTTCGGTTGCGAAAAAGGCAACATAGTTGGAAAGCATACACGCACCAAAACCGCCGACAACCACTAAAGCGGAAAGCCACCGTTTTTTGGAACGGTTAAACGGAAGCACGCCGAAATAACTCGGCGACCCCGGACGCAAGCTCAACAGTAAAAACGGAAGCCCGAGAGAAAGGATGCTGAAAAATACCGCATCAAAAGAAGTGGAAAAGGATGCGTTGGTTTGATAAACATCGACCGCACCCAAAAGCACCAGCAAAAACGAGAACAGCTTCTGCAGCAGAAAATAGGCAATAATGCAACCGCCGACACAGCTTCCGTGCCTGCACAGTTGCCGATATTCGCTTATCTTCAGTGCCTCGAAACGAGCGTATTCTTGAGGCGGATATACGGTTGTGTACGGATATGCTCCGCTGCCGTTGCTTTCAGAGTTCAGCATGATTCTTGCTCCGTAATTTGTTGAAATAGAAATACTCCCGCAGGATAACATATTGGTTATCATACCACAATCCTTTGCAAAAATCAACAAAAACGACACAAAATATCCGAATTTATCCGAAATTCACAAATCGGCAGAATCGAACCGACATCCGTCAAATCTCCGTCGGTTAAAGATTGACATCGAACACCGTACAGGGCGGTAAACTCGCCCATTCTTTCAAAATCGTGGTACTCGGACACATCGCCCAAAACGCCGGGCAATCACGGTTGATTTTGCCGCAGGCGCCGATAAAGCCATAATCGTAGCCTTTCCGTCGGACACCACCGCATGGGTCACTGGCTTTGCGGCAGATTCGGCGAAGCAACAAAGCGAAAGTCACTCATCGGGTAACCGCCTCAAACGCTTCCCGAATGTTGCGCACCCCGATGATTTCGGTATCTCCCGCAATGGAAGCGGACAGCGTTTTTAAGTTGTGATGCGGAATGATACAACGGGAAAAGCCAAGGCGAACCGCCTCACGCACACGCTGTTCACAGTTGCTCACGCCTCGAATCTCGCCTGCCAAGCCGATTTCGCCGAACGCAAGGGTATCGTCACTCACCACAGCATCCTTCAAGCTTGACACAAGTGCCATAGCGACCGACAAATCCGTTGCAGGCTCGTCCAGTTTTAAACCGCCGACAATGTTCACATAGGTATCCATATTACCGAAAAAGTAGCCCGAGCGTTTTTCCAGCACCGCCAAAAGCATGGCGGTACGGTTATAATCAAAGACCGTTGGCATTCTTCTTGGGTTTCCGAAGCCCGTCGGAGCCACCAATGCCTGAACCTCTGCCAAAATCGGGCGAGAGCCCTCCATCGCACAGGCGATACAAGAACCGGGTGTGTTCTTCGGCTTGCCGGAAATGAGCATCAAAGACGGGTTTTCAACCTCCATCAAACCCTTATCCAGCATTTCAAACACGCCGATTTCGTTGGTAGAACCGTAACGGTTTTTCACCGCACGGAGAATGCGATAAGAAAAGTTGCGGTTGCCCTCAAAATACAGCACCGCATCCACAATATGCTCCAACACCTTCGGGCCGGCAATATTGCCGTCCTTATTCACATGACCGACCAACAGAATCGGGATGCCGAGCGTCTTGGCTGTACGCATAAAAACCGAAGCCGATTCACGCACCTGCGTCACGCTGCCCGGTGAAGAAGAAACATCGGCATAGTCCATCGTTTGAATGGAGTCGACAATGACGACATCGGGCTTTTCGGTGCGAATATAATCCACAATCGACAGCACATCCGTTTCGCTCATAATGCGAAGCTTCGGGTTATCCACACCCAAACGGTGTGCACGCAATTTGATTTGATGCGCCGATTCCTCGCCCGAAATATAAAGTATCTCAAGGTCACGGCTCAAGTATTGGCAAACCTGCAGCAAAATTGTGGATTTGCCGATGCCGGGGTCACCGCTGAGCAAAACAAGCGACCCCTTCACCAAGCCGCCGCCCAAAACACGGTCAAGCTCTTTCATGCCCGTTTGATAGCGTGTTCCGCTCTCGCTGTTGATTTCGTCCAGACGGAGCGACTGAACAGGTCGGGAGGTCTTGCTTTTTGCCGCAGCCGTCTGCGAAACGATTTCTTCGTTCATGGTGTTCCATTCCCTACAGCCCGGGCAACAGCCGAACCACTTCGGGCTTTCGTATCCGCAAACGGAACAGATATACAGCGATTTTGATTTTGCCATTGATTTTCACTCCAAATACTTCAAAATTCCGCATAAAACGGCAAACGCCATCTCTTTTTGATACTCCTCGTTTTTCAGCAAATCCGCCTCCTGCGGATTCGACAAAAAACCGCATTCCACCATCACTGCAGGCGTTTGACAATGATAGAGCAAATAAATGTTAGAACCGCTTTTTTTAATCTCTCTTGTGTTTTGCGGTTGGATACGGCTGACGATTTTTTCCTGAATACATTCCGCCAACAGCCGGCTTTGCGGATGATTGCCCGAATAAAACACCTGTGCTCCGCTGTACTGCGGTGCCGAAAAATGGTTTTGATGAATGCTGATGAGCAGGGAATCGGGGTTCAGCTCCACCGCCGACAGACGGCGGCGAATATCCGACACTTTTCGTTGACGAACTGTAGGCAAGCTGTTGTCGCCGATGAGCGAATCCGACTCCCGAAGCATAATCGTTTGGTAACCGCAGGCATTGAGCATCGGTTCAAGCTTTTCGGCAATTTGCAGGTTGATTGTTTTTTCAAGCGTTCCGTCTGCCGCCGAAGTGCCCCCATCCTCGCCGCCGTGACCGGCATCCAAAATAACAGAAAAACCATCCAAGTGAAAATCAGACATGGCAGCATCATTTTTTTGCGGTTGAAACACGATAACGCACCCTGCAACAACAATGCCGAACAAAAACAAACCGACAAAGGCGGCGGTAAAACGATTCATTCCTCATTCCTCCCCACACAACTTATGCGGCGGAAAACGGAATTATTTCAGTTCCCAAAAGTGTTGAATTTTTTGTTTTGTGAGGCGTTTGGCAAGCCAATCACTCAATGGTACCAAGGCGGCACCAAGCCAAAAGCCCAAGGTATTTGCCACCATATCGTCTATTTCGCAATACCCGATTTGAAACACATACTGCGAATATTCCAACAGCGAAAAAGCAATCGGCCCGAACAGGGCAATTACCGTTCTGCGGCACAAACGGGAACGCTTACGCAACAGCACAAAAAACATATAGCCGAGCGGTGTAAAGCAAAACAAATTGCCGAGAATCAGCATCCAAATTTCATAGGGGTTTTCTTTGATTTTCCCCAAGTACGACCGCAAGGTAGCCAGCAAATTGAAATTCATCGGGTACACATCCCCCGATTTGGTGCGTGCCAAGTAAAACGAATAGACAAGCAAAAATGAGTAAAGAGCAAGAAACGCCGCACTCGACAAACGAAAGAACGACCGACCGTCCGGCAAGGAACGGGCAAGGCGGAGCGCCGTGAAAAACAAAGTTGACCCGAGCAAAATCGTTCCCTGCATTAAAATCGAATCATAGTAAAAGCAGTAGAGCCAATGACCCGGCCAATCGTACATTATTTGAAGCTTGAACTGATAGCCAAAGACGCACAGCAGCCACAGAGCCACAAATATCACCTGTACCAAGCCGACGGAACGACCGCTTCGGTCGGCATACCACAACAAAGCCGAAAGCCCAATCGAGGCCGACAAGCACAAGCTGATTTGAAAAGCGGTGTGACCCGTGTAAAAAAAGCAAGCAGCTCACGCACCGAGCCAAAGCAAAGCGACGGCAAAGGCCTGTGCAAAAAGCCGTGCAGTTAGAAAATTTCGTTTCATTTGGTATTCTTTCTCCATGTCAAATAGCGGTCGAGTATTTCCGTTGCCGCCACCGCATCCACAACGGCACCGTGCTTCTTTTCTTTTTTGCCGGATTGACGCAAAGCGTTATGTGCCATCACGCTCGACAGCCGCTCATCAACCATTTCATGCGGTATTCCGCTTTGTTTCGTCAGCATTTCGGCAAATTCCATGCACGCCTGCGCCCGAAAGCCAAGCGTGCCGTCCATGTTTTTCGGCAAGCCGACCACCAACAGTTCCGGCTTTTTTTCATTCACCACAATCATGAGCTTCTCAATCAATTTTGGCTGATACTTTTCCGTAATAACCGTTACGGGCGAGGCGAGCAGTTCCATTTTGTCGCAAACCGCAACGCCTGTTCGCACATCCCCGTAATCAATCGCCATAATAACCATACTTTATTAAATCTGCGCCTACCCTGCCGCAAATGGCAAGGCAGGCGCACCTTTCCGTTTGAATTTTTCAGCGTGTCAGCGCACCGATTCCGTCAAGAATCCTTTCGCCGATGGATGATTTCTTGTCATCATCCGAATCACCGCTCCCCTTCTTACTGTCAGATGAAGACGAAGAAGAGTGGTAAGATGAACAGGTTTCGGGCAAGTTGCTTGTTTTATACCAACCGACGGCGGTTGAATAGCAGCGCTTTGAAGCAAGCTTGCCGGTGACGGTGCAATACCTGCACTCCTGCACCGTATCGCACTTGGGGAACTCTTTTTCGGGCAAATCCTCGTGAATCGGATTCATCACCTTTTTGAAAATCTTGCCCGACGGGTTGCCGCTGACATTGGAAACGGTTTTGTTCAAGTCGTAACCGTACCAAACCGCCGCCACATAATATGGCGTTCCGCCGACAAACCAACGGTCATAGTCATCGGTTGTTGTACCGGTTTTGCCCATGGTTTGGAACCCGTCCACCTTGTAGGCAGTACCCGTGCCGTTGCTCGCCGTGGTGACCGTTTGAAGCAATTCGCACATAACATCGGCGGAATCCTCCCCGATAACCTGTTCACCCTCGTTGAGCGTGTTGTCAAAATAAACCGTACTGCCGTCGCTGTTGGTTACTTTGTAGTAGCAATAGGGCTTGTAATATTTGCCGCCGTTGCCGAACACCGCATAAGCCGCCGCCATTTCAAGCGTTGTGATACCCTTATACATAGCGCCCGTTGCCAGCGGAGCCGGTGCCATATCATGCTCGGCATTTGCCGTTGAAATCTTAAACACATCGGTGAGGTAATGATACGAAGTCTGTACGGTCAAATCAAAATAGCAGATGCGGGCCGCAACCGTGTTGAGCGAACGGTCAATGGCATTCTGAACGGTAACATAGTTGCCGCCGCCCCAACCGCTTTGGTTTTTCGGCCACTGCTTGCCTTGATAGGCAAAGGCCTTATCCTGGTAAAGAGAAGACCATGTGATAATGTTGGAGTCAATGGCAGGACCGTAAACGGAAATCGGCTTAATGGAGGAACCCGGCTGTCTTGGCGAATCCGCCGCACGGTTCAAGCAGCGGTTGCCGGACTTCTTGCCTGCCTCACCGCAAATGGCAACGACACGGCCGCTGTAATCCATAATCGTCATCGCCGACTGCGCCTGCACCTCTCGGCGGGACTCATCGGGGAAGGTCTTGCGGTTGACATAAACATCTTCAAGCGTCGCTTGAATGCTTGTGTCCAAGGCGGCGTAAATTTTCAAGCCACCGTAATAAATCTTCTGCGTCGCTTCCTGCTTGGACATTCCTTTTTCGTTCATAAACTGGTCGTAAAGCGTATCAATGATGAAATCGACATAGAAGCTCTGCGGTGTTTCTTTTTCTTCCTTTTCTTCCTCGATTTTTTCGGGATTCTGTTCGATGTATTTTTCGCTGTTGGTCAAAATCAGCTCATAGTTTGCCGCTTCGGTATACTCTGCCTTGGTGATTTTGCCTTGGTCAAGCATACACTGCAAACAATCCAACTGACGCTCACGGTTGTTCGCCGGATTCACCAACGGGTCATAACCGTAAGGCGCTTTAGTGATAGATGCAATACAGGCGCATTCGGCAAGATTGAGGTCGGAAACATCCTTTCCGAAATACTTTTCCGCCGCCGTTTTCACGCCGTAACAGCCTTCGCCCAAATAGAGCGTATTCAAATACGCCTCTAAAATCTGCGTTTTGTTGAAGTTGTTTTCCAAATTCAGTGCATAACCGATTTCGTTAAACTTGCGCACAAAGGTCGCATCACGCTCACCCGTGATGTTCTTGACCAACTGCTGTGTGATGGAGGAACCACCCGTGCGGAAATGGTCTTTGATGAAAACCGCAACGAACCGAATCCAGTCCACACCCTTATGCTCGTAAAAGCGCTTATCCTCCAATGCCACGAACGCCTTTTGCAGATTTTCGGGCATTTCGTTAATACCGACATAAATGCGGTTGACATTGCCGTGCAGTCGCTGCAGCTCGAAAATTTTGTTGTCGGTGTCGTATGCGTAAATAATAGAAGTCTGGTTCTGATTAACCTGATACTCGTTCAAGTCAATAACCGCTTCGCCGTGTGCCACGCTGAACACACTGAAAAACACATAAGAGCACACGACAATGCCCGTAAGAAGGCATACGCTCGCCGCTCCGAGCAAGATTTTCCAAACCATCGAAAGCTCGTCCAAACGCTCGAAGAAGGTTCTTTCCGCCTTATCGGTCGTCTTCTTTTTTGAGGTCGGTTTTTTCGGTGTTTGGGGTTGTTTCTTTGAAATCGGAATCCCCTGCGGCCGATTATTCGATCTGTTATCCATTGATTATCCCTCTGTCAAACATAGAAATACCATTATATTACCCTGTATTATATCATATCGACAGAAAAAATAAAGTGGTTTTTGAAAACTTAACGATTTTGTAGAAAGATTTCGCATGAATATTACGGAAATTTTCGGAAACAATAACCCACGGGTGATAAGTATGACATTAAAACAAAGGCTTTTACTCTTTCTTGTGCTGACCGTCTGCATCGGATTTGCCGTTTTCGGCACACAAAAAGCCGCCGACTCAAAGCAAGCCGACGGCTGTGTCTATTGGATTAAGGAATACAACGGGATGGTTGCCGTTTTTGAAACTGATTCGCAAATGCCCCAAGAAGTTTTAGACTGCCCGATAAACAGTCTGCCGACCGAGGAAGCTGAACGCATTCAAAGCGGAATTCCCGTTTCCTCCGAAGAAGAATTGCAACAGTTGATTGAAGCGTTTGATTAGTTCTGGTGATAATCCTTCAGGAAATCGCCGAGGTCACGCATCGCCTTTGCCATCTTCTCGGGTTCGGGCAGCATAACGATACGGAAGTGGTCGGGAGCATCCCAGCTGAATCCACGACCGGGAATAATCATAACATTCTTGCTGTGGAGATAATCCATGGCGAATTGCTGGTCGTCCGTAATGTTAAATTTCTTCACATCAATCTTCGGGAAGATATAGAAAGCGGCGGAGTTCTTGACAAACGAAATACCGTCAATCTTTGCCAATTCACGGCAGCAGGCTTCACGCTGTTCGTAAAGGCGACCGCCGGGAACAATCATTTCACGGGTGCTGTCCGGGTCGTTAAGAGCAGCGGGAATAACCAGCTGCATCAGCGCATTGGCGCAAAGGCGCATGGCGGAAAGCTGAACCAAGCCGGCAATGAAGCCCTTGG
>DNXM01000027.1 GCA_003505905.1 Oscillospiraceae bacterium | reverse complement strand
CCCGACCGTAGTTTTTACGGCGGCGTTGGGAGCGCACCTGAGCGGAAATCGACTCTTTGGATATGCCCAAGTCATTGGACAAACGGGACTCGTAAACATCCCGTTCAATGTCGGAATCAACCGCCGCCAAAATGCCGACCGCTTCCCGCATGAAGCTGATTTTTCCGTCGTCGGTGTTCAAATCAAACGGCTGTTTGGCTTTGTTCAAACGAAACTCAATATCATTCGCCGCACCGTCCACAATTGCACGAAAGCGCTCCGGACCGTACTTTTTAATAATCTCATCCGGGTCCTTGCCGCCGCTCAGCGCCAGCACACGCACCTTGACGCCAACCTTGGAAAACGCCGCAATCGCACGCTGAACCGCCTTTTGACCGGCTTCGTCCGAATCGTATGACAACAGCACTTCATCGGCATAACGGCTGACCAAGTTCACCTGCTCATCGGGCAACGCCGTGCCCAAGCAGGCAATCGCATCGGTGAAACCGGCTTGATGCAAAGCGATGGTGTCCATGTATCCTTCGGTGAGAATCAAACGCCTTTCGCCGCTTTCTTTGGCAAAATTCAGCCCGAAAACACCGGTTCCTTTTTTGTAGACAAGCGTATCGGCGGTATTGATATATTTCGGCTTTGAATCATCCAAGACTCTGCCGCCGAAGGCAACCACATTGCCACGCACATCAATAATCGGCACGATGGCACGGTTGCGAAAATTGTCGTAATAGTTTACTTTGCCGTTTTTCTCACTTTTTCGGGCTAAATTCGCATCGACAAGCTCGGGCATGGTGTAGCCCTTGCCGTGCAAATAGTCGCATAGTGTATGCCATCCGTCCGGTGCATAGCCCATGCCGAAATGGCGAACGGTGCTCATCGTATAGCCACGGTTAAGCAAATAATCCAAGCAGGCTCTTCCCTGCGAACCAACCAAACACTCATGGAAAAAGCGAGCCGCATCACGGTTGGCGGCTAAAATGCGCCGACGGCGGTTGCTGACGCCGTCATCAAAATGGTCTTCAGGCAATGCCATATTGGCACGCTGCGCCAAAGACTTTATGGCATCCAAATAGCCTAAATTTTCGATGCGGCGAATAAAAGTCACGACATCGCCGCCTGCACCGCAGCCGAAGCAGTAAAACGACTGCGTGTCCAAATAAACCGTAAAGGACGGTGTTTTTTCGTTGTGGAACGGGCAAAGCCCTTTCATGGTGCTGCCGTGTCGGCGAAGATTAACATAAGAAGAGATAACCTCGGAAATTTCATTCTTATCCCGAAGCTCACGCAAAAAATCTTCGCTTATCCTTCTTTCCGCCATCTTTCATTTCTCCGTATTTTTCAAAAATCCGCTTCATGCGGCCACGAATCGGGCACAAACAGCGAATGAAAGGTATGCACGGCAAAACGGTCGGTCATGCCGGCAATATAGTCACAAATGGCACGGTCGGCACCCTCACGCAAACAGGTTTCTTCAAATGCGTTGGGGAGCTTGTCCGGATGTTCACTGTAATACTCATAGAGCATTTGAATCATGTTCGCCGCTTTTCCCTCTTCGCTCTTGCAATAGGGATTGGTATATACTTTCAAAAACATAAAAGAGTGCAATTCATCGAATGCTTCCTGAACCTCCTGCGCCAAGCAAATATCGTCCCTGCTGTTTTCAATGGCGGAACGCACCAAAGTGTTGATGCGCTTGGATTTTGACTTGCCGAGAAGCTCCCGAATATAAAGCGGAATATCCTCCTCACTCATAACGCCCGCATGAATGGAATCGTCAATATCGTGATTCACATAGGCGATGCGGTCGGCAAGGCGAACAACGCGACCCTCCAGCGTTTGAGCAGGCGCACCGTTGGTATGGCGTTCGATGCCGTTGAGCACCTCAGCAGTTAAGTTCAAGCCTCTACCGTCTTTTTCGAGAAAACGGCAGACACGAACGCTTTGCTCATAATGCTTGTATCCACCCGGATATAGCTCGTTCAAGGCTCGTTCACCGGCATGACCGAACGGCGTGTGACCCAAATCGTGACCAAGTGCAATCGCTTCCGTCAAATCCTCATTCAGCCGCAAACCAACGGCAATGGTTCGTGCAATCTGCGACACCTCAAGCGTGTGCGTCAAACGGGTGCGATAGTGGTCATCCTCGGGTGACAAAAACACCTGTGTTTTGTGCTTCAAGCGACGAAACGCATTTGAGTGAATGATGCGGTCACGGTCTCTCTGCCAACAGGTGCGGATATCGTCATCGGCTTCCTTTCGTTCTCTGCCGAGGGAACCGTCGGCAAAGGCGGCAAGCGACGAAAGCATACGATGCTCGTTTTGTTCGGTTATTTCACGGATTGTTGCCACATTGCCAACCTCCTTTTCCGATTCTATACGAATAGTACACCGCAAAACGGGAAAACCCTTTATTTTTGTCGAAATTTTTTAATCAGACTGTGCAAACAGCTTTTCCAACTCATTCGGTGTCACTTTGCCGAAACTCGCATCGAAAACAGATGCACGGAATCCGTCATAAAGATTTTGCGGAATCGTGAAAACAACCGACACCTTATCCGTAAAATCGGCGTTCTCAACGACACCGCCTGCTTCGGGAATCATGCCGGAAAGCTTACCGTAAAAGCCGTAATCGCAAGTACACTTCGCACGCACGCACATAGACATTTTAATTTTTTTCGCCGCATCCACGCCGAGCTTTGCCGAATGGGAATAGGCTCGCACCAAGCCGCCGCCACCCAGCAGAATACCGCCGAAATAGCGTGTTACGACAACACAGCAATCCGTCAGATTCTCTTTTAGAAG
>DNXM01000167.1 GCA_003505905.1 Oscillospiraceae bacterium | reverse complement strand
GTTCAAGTCCGAGCGCATAGGCAACAACGGCGGGAATATCCCGCACCTCCGTGTCGCCGAATTCGCCTTGGTTGACGCTCTCACCCAGGGCAAAAAACGAAACAATCTTTTCGGCATCGGTCGTTCCGCCGTGACCGCACTGCGGAGTTCCGCCGTGGTCGGCGGTGACGAGGAACAGCGTGCGCTCCAAGCGTCCCGCTTGCTCGGCTGCGTCATAAATTTTGCCTATGATGGCATCAACTGCCGTGATTTGATTCAAATGCCCTGTTGTGCCGTAGCCGTTTTTGTGGCCGGCACCGTCCACCGAATCAAACTGAACAAACAAAAATTTCGGGTCATCCTCCAAAATGGTTTGAATCACCTTTTCGCCGATTTCTTCATCGCTGCTTCCCGTTTCCTTTCGCACGCCGAGATTGTCCTCGATAATGCCGTGGTTGATGGGATTCCAGTTGCATACGGAGGAAAGCTTTGCGTTCGGGTATGCAGATCGAATGAGCCGATACACCGACGGAAACGGATAATCCTCGGGCAACGGAAAGCTGCTGATTGTGCTGTTCGTCAGACGGTGGAGTTTTGCCGATACGCCCAACAGCATCGAACCCCAGCACTGCGCCGAAATGGTCGGAATCGAAGTGAGCACACGGTGATTGAATGCACCGCCGTCAAAAATGCGGTCGAGGTTCGGCGTTTCGGCTTGGCGAAAAAAAGTGCCTGCACCGTCAACACCAAGCAGATAAACACGGTCATAAATAAAGCGATTGTTTGCCATATGTAATTCTCCTTTAGGTTTGTTTTGCGGCGAAATAAACCCCAAGATTTCAATTTATGTATCACACCCGTTACAGTGACAATGACCGCTCCCGGGTGAGCTATATTATGCAACGGCAGAGTACTTGACAACGGTAAAAGCAAATGTTTTGGCTTCACCCGTGTTGAATCGAAACCAAAGGCGGTTATCCGTCAGCGGACGAACACCCGTTACTTTCAAAGCCGGTTTCTGCCCCCGGTGTAAGCAATACCGTTGTTGACTTGTCCGTCATTGCGGAATCACCTTGCCGTTGTGGTACAACTCATCACACGACAGGTCAATTTCGTCGTTCCAACTGATCCCATATCCTCCGGCGTCTACTTTGACCTGCTCGAACAGACCTTGAGTACTTCTGAGGGCTTTGAATGCTTCCCATTTATTAAACAACGGCGTGACATCGTATTGCCGTTTCTCACTGGTCACAAAGCTGACCAGCAGATTAAAGCCCGGGAGCGGCTGAACGGATTTCACTTTGTAAAACATACGGTAACCCCCTTATTCAAGTGGCGGCAGTTGAATGACCTCCTGCGTGTTCCAAATCGTCAAAAGCTCATCCTTGTGCTGCTGTGCCCATTCAGTTGCCATGTTCAAGGCCTTTTGCGGTAAATCACCCTCGATCATGTGTAGCGTTTCAATTTCAATCACGCCCATATACTCACCGTAGACCGCATGGAAATGCGGCGGATTATGTTCTTTTGCTGAAAGTACATCTTGATAACCATTCCGTAGAATCTCGATATAACAGGCATATAGTCCCATCCTTTCTTATTCTGTGGTTCCGTGGTCACGCTCCATGGTTTCGTCAATAGCGCGAGTTACAAAGCTGTTTAGGCTTTCGCCCATTGCGTCGGCATGAGCTTTAATAATATCCCGTTGCCCTTTTTTCACCGACAGAGCAATACGGTCATAATTCGCAGCATTGTATTTGTTTTTCGCCCGTGTGCTTGCCTTTCCGCTCACGTTGGGAATTTCCATAATAACGTCTCCTCCTCCTATTATGGCTACACTATAGCACAAAAGAAATACTTACACAAGTACAATAATTAACAAATATACTTGTGTAAGTTTGTACAGCTTGTCGAGAGATTGTATACTTGCACAAGTATATATTATAGACACAAGGTTCAGAGAGGAAGCAAAGCCTTAACCGCTCATTTTTTACACTTTTAAGGGGCATAACCCCAAATAACCCCCAAAAGGGCATTTTTGCACACGGTTTTCACATGAAAAACGGAAAGAAAAACGCCCAAAACCGGTGAAATAGAGCGGTTTTGAGCGTTGGAGCTGATGGTCAGAATCGAACTGACAACCTGCTCATTACGAATGAGCTGCTCTGCCATTGAGCCACATCAGCAAGCCATATAGGATAGCAACAGGTATATTATAAACAACCTTTTCGGATTTTGCAAGACCTTTTCACGATTTTTTTCAAAAAAGAAGGAGCCGCCTGCACAGACGGCTCGAAAACAGCCTTATTCCGCGCTGAACATATCAACGCCGACACCGCAAATCGGGCATTCAAAATCATCGGGCAAATCCTCAAATTTTGTGCCGGGAGCAATGCCGTTATCGGGGTCGCCGAGGTCTTCGTCATAAATCCAACCGCAAGCGTCACAGATATATTTCACAAAAATCAAACTCCTTTCACTGTTTTAGTATATTATATCACACTCTGTTTTGTTTTGCAACAGATGAACCGTTAAGCTGCCGTTTTAATGATAAGCATCTTGTAATATGTGTGCCCGAATGGTATAATGCAACAAAAGGAGATGAGCCTATGTGGCAGCAAAAGCTGTGTTTGGCGACCTTTCGCCGGCACGAGCTCGAACAGGAAAACCAAATTGAAATTTTTCAGAATGCCGGCTTTGACGGATTTTTCATTGAATGGTCACCCGACGGAGTAGTTGAGCGATGCCGCAAAAAAGCGGACGAAACGGGGATGCTGTTTCAATCCGTTCATGCGCCGTTCGGCAAATCCCGTGCAATGTGGGAAGGCGGCGATGGTGCCGACGAGGGCGTTGCCCAACTGACCGCCTGTTTGCGGGATTGCGCCGATAACGGGGTCGACCTTGCGATTTTGCACACCTACATCGGCTTTGACACAAAGCCCGAACCGACACAAATCGGTTTGGAAAATTACGGCAAAATTGTTGAACTTGCAAAAAACTCGGGGTGCGCATTGCGTTTGAAAACACCGAGGGCGAGGAATGCCTGGCGGCGCTGCTCGGGCATTTTGCCGATTGCAGCCATGTCGGCTTTTGTTGGGATACGGGGCACGAAATGTGCTACAACCATTCAAAGGATTTGACGGCACTGTACGGCGACCGCCTGTTCGGCACGCATTTGAACGACAATTTGGGCATCAGCCGTTTTGACGGCAAAACCTTTTGGACGGATGATTTGCACCTTTTGCCGTTTGACGGCATTGCCGATTGGCAAAACATTGTTGACCGCTTGAATGCCCACGGCTTTGACGGACCGTTGACCTTTGAATTGGGAATTGACAGCAAGCCTAACCGTTTTGACAACGCACTTTACGGCAAAATGTCATTTGAAGAATATGTGGCACAGGCGTACCAAAGAGCGTGTCGGGTTGCGGCACTGAAAATAAAAGGCAAAACAAAAATGTCGGGAGAAGACCATGAATAAGTTAGAAGAAATCATTGTTAAGCTGTTAGGCTGGACTTACGGGCAGAAGCATTCCTTTGTTGCGTTCAAAGCGCTTTTGTATAAGCTCGCCTGCGGAAAAATTCCGTTTCGCCGCATTGCAATTACGATTTTTGCGCTGATTCAGCTTTTTCTGTCCGCTTGCTTTCGAACACCGCAAATTCCGTGCGGCGAAGAATTGGATTTGAGCGGCTATGTGCCCGTGTTCACCGATGAATTTGTCGGCAACGAATTGAACACCGATGTTTGGAATCACCGCTGCGAGGGCACCCGTCGGTTCGGCTTCAATGCCGATTCGCAGGTTACGGTGAAAAACGGAACCTGTGTCATCACAGGCGAATACCTGAAGCAGGGCAAATACGGCGCTGGCTGGTACACGGGTGCGATTGCGCTGAAAAAGCTTTATGCTCGGGGCTATTTTGAAATTCGCTGCAAGTGCAATCGGGATTACGGATTTTGGTCGGCTTTTTGGCTGCAGGCTTCGGGCGACCCGTATGACCATGTTCGTTCCGACGGCGGCAGGCAGGCGGTTGAAGTGGACATCATGGAGTCGTATAACAAGACGAGCAAGAGCAGGCTAATGATGAACACAATTGATTCCACCATTCACTGCAACGGCGTGGATGACAACAAAGAAAAAATCGACAGCGAAAAAATCGGAACCTTTTATATTAACGATATTTTCGACACTTATAATACCTACGGTTTGATGTGGAACGAGGACGAGTACATTTTTTACATCAACGGCAAAGAAACGGGACGCAGTTCGTTCGGCAAGGGCGTTTGCGTCAACCCCGAAGAGGTGATTGTGTCGTTGGAAATTCCCGAACAGCTGCCCGAGGAAATTACGGGCAATCTCAATTACAAAACGCAAATGGTTGTGGATTATGTGAAAATCTATCAGCTTGCCGAATAAAAAATATGAGGAGAAACGAAAACCATGTGTAAAAAAATTCTTTCCGCTGTTCTTGCCTTGTTTATGGCGGCTTCGCTTTGCCTGCCGTGCTTTGCAAGCGAAAAACAAACCCTGCAATTCCGTGCGGATGGCAAATTCACCATCATTCATTTGGCGGATTTTCATCAGCATTATCCCGTTGACCCGTTGCTCAAGCAGTATGTCATCGAAACGCTCGATTCCGTCAAGCCTGACTTGGTCGTGCTCGGCGGTGATGTTGCCGGCGATGTAGCCGATTCTCCTGCCACCTGCCAAAATCCGCTGGAGGAATGTATCAAACAAATTTGTGAGCTGTTTACTGCCCGCAAAATTCCGTTTACGATTACCTTCGGCAACCACGACCGCCAAAGCGGCAAGAGCGGACCCGAATTGCTTGAATATTATGAGCGTTACGGCGGCGATTATTTCTTGGGCAGCGATGCCGTGCCCGAGCTGACGGGCTGCGGTACGCACGATTTGCCGATTTTGTCTTCGGACGGCAAAAAGACGGCATTCAATTTGTTTATGTTTGATTCGGGTGATTCCGTTTTTGATGAAAAAGGCAACCGCCTCGGCTATGATTCGGTGCACACCGACCAAATTGAATGGTACAAAAACCGTGCCACCGAGCTGAAAGAACAAAACGGCGGTGTTACCGTGCCGTCCATGGCGTTCCAGCACATTATTGTGGAAGAAATAGATGATGCGCTGTTCTATCGGGTGGACAACAGCGTTGGCGGTTTGGGCGAGGATTTTTATGACGGTCACTTTTTGTTCACGCCCATTCCCAAAATTCAAAATGTCAAAAGCGGTGTCGTCATGGCTTTTCCATGACGACACCGCTTTTGACATT
>DNXM01000139.1:5416-12819 GCA_003505905.1 Oscillospiraceae bacterium | reverse complement strand
AACCGAACCAAAAGGAAAAACCGCAATTCCGTGACAAGCGAATTGCAGAGATTATTCCGAAAAGCATCCCAGTTGAAAACCACAGCGATTATGTACTGAAAGCGGTGGATTTTTACAACCGTCATTTGCAAAGAAAAAGAGACAGAGGTGACAGATAATATGAAGTTATTAAACAAAATTACTTTCGGGTCGAATAAAACAAGAACATACGACATCGGCAATACAACATATATCGTTTCTTCCGTATACAATCACAATGTTAGTTTTAAGGATAACGATAACAGTATTGTATCTAACTTGAGTAAATTCATAAAAAGTGAAATCGCAGATTTTACAGAATACCTTACAAATGATACAATTGACAACGAAAATGTACCGACTGTCGAAAAGGAGGCTTAAATGCAGTCGAAGAAAAAAGATATGGGAATTACCGCACTGTACTGCCGACTGTCCCGTGATGACGGCACAGAGTGTGAAAGTAATTCCATCGGCAATCAAAAGAAATTGCTATCGCAAAAGGCAAAGGAATTAGGTCTGTCAAATACAAAATGCTATGTTGATGACGGTTATACCGGAACAAATTTCAACAGACCCGGCTTTCAGTCAATGATTGAGGATATTGATATGGGTTTCGTTTCCGTTGTCATTGTAAAGGATTTATCCCGTCTCGGCAGAGATTATGTTTCGGTAGGTAATTATACCGATATGTATTTTCCTGAGCATAATGTTCGATTTATCGCTGTGAATGATTTAATTGACAGTGATGAGGGCGAAAGTGAAATCGCACCCTTTAAGAATATAATCAACGAGTATTATGCCCGTGACATCAGCAACAAGGTGCGTTCCTCTCACAAAATCCGAGGTAATATGGGTGAACCGTTATCCCAACCGCCATACGGATATATGAAAGACCCGAATAAAAGTAAGCATTGGATTATCGACCCGATTCCTGCCGAAATTGTTCGCCGGATATTCAAAATGAGTCTTGAGGGCAAGGGCAACGAAACCATTGCCGGTATTCTGCAAAAGGAAAAGGTTCTTGTACCTATGGCATATTGGCGAAGTATCGGATTAAACCGTGGCGGCAAGAAAACACAGGCTAATCCGTATAAATGGTGTAAAAGTACCATTCAAAAAATACTTGCTCAGCAGGAATACTGCGGCGATGTAATCAATTTCAAGACCTATTCCAAAAGTTATAAGAATAAAAAACGATTGCCGAATGACGAATCTAAGTGGAAGATTTTCAAAAATGTCCACGAACCCATAATCGAAAGGGAAACCTTTGAGCTTGTGCAGGAACACATAAAGAAAGCAAAACGCAGAGGCCCCAACCCCGAACACGCTTTTAAAAACATATTCTGCGGAATGTTGTACTGTGCCGACTGCGGAAAACCGATGTGGTTCAATGTAAACCACCCGAATACGGATATACACTATTTTATGTGCTCCAACTACAAGGGCAGGCGTGGCACCTGCGAAGATACTCACTATATCAGAGCCGATGCTCTCGAACAGGTTGTATTATCCGAGCTTCGTCAGATTGTTGGTGTTATGAATGATGATTCCGATTATTTTGCCGAAATATTGGAAGAAAAAATGAACAGGAACATTGCGGTAAATCAAAAGTCATTGGAGGAAATCCTTCAAAAATCCATTGTCCGTTTAAGTGATGTTGAAAGAATGTATGAAAATCTTTACGAGAGCAACATAAACGGTAAAATTACGGACGAATGGTATATGCACATGTCAACAAAGTATGAAGCAGAACGGGATGAACTGAAAACAAAGATAAAGCAATGCCGTGTGGATATTGCAGAGCTTGACCGCATTCATAAACACAAGGATGATTTTGTAAGAGCAATTCGTAAGTTTACCGAAATGAAAAAGCTTACACCCGAGTTGCTTCATCAGCTTATTGAAAAGATTGTTGTTTACAGTGCAGAGGGCAGTAAAATCTACAAAACTCAAAGAATTGAAATTCATTATCGCTTTATGGGAATGCTTGATATTCCGTCAAAACCGAGTGAAAAAGTAACCCTTGAAACCCGTCCCGGTGTAGAGGTGAAATACCTAACCAATGCCACCGCATAAAACAAAAGAGCAGGCAAAAAACCTGCTCGCTTACATAACTATGAAATTAAAAGAGAAAAGAAAATCGAGTATCCATACACTCACTTGTGTTATGAATACTCGATATGGTCCGAGTGGCGAGACTTGAACTCACGGCCTCTTGACCCCCAGTCAAGCGCGCTACCAGCTGCGCTACACCCGGACAACGGAACATAGTTTACCATACTTGTTAAAAAAAAGCAAGTATTTTTTCGAAATTTTTCATTTTCTTTTTTCGAAATTTTTCACTTTCTTTTCTGTAGTGCAAATAGATGTGAACCATTCTGGGTAAAAAATAAATCAAGTGACCTGATTTGACGAAGCTCGGTTCTGATTGCGATAGGATACTTCACACAAGATATTTTGATTTGGCTCACAGGCTTATCTGCGTGTCGCTTTTTCTCATTCTTTTTTGTCACATCGTTATTGTGCAAATATTTTTGGAAATATCTGCAAAAACAGCTGAATTTTGAGAAAACCGTGATGAAACTTCAACAATGAACAAAAGATAAATAAAAAAATGAAATTTTGTTTGAAAAATGCCCGAAAGCGTGCTATGATGATACTATCAATACAATGGAGGTTTCTTGTTTTGGATAACGAAAACAAAAACGAAGAGCTTTTGGATTTGCAGCCCGAAGTCGATGGCGAGAGTCTGCCCGAATCCGACAACGAAGCACAAGCGACCGGCTCGGTGGAAGATGAAACCGTTGCTCGCCTTGCTTCCATGGAGGAAGAGATAAGCGCAGACCTTTTGCAGTGGATTCCCGTTACGCCGTTGGATTCGGATGAAGAAGACGGTGAGAGCGACGATTCGGAGCTTGACGGGGCAGTAGCCGAAGAAATGTGCATTTTGTGCGGCGAAAACCCGGCAGATAAAAGCTACGGCGAGAACTATGACCTTTGCACCGAATGCCGCAAAAGAATGGTGAAAACGCCCTTGAGCTTTAGCTCAATTCTGTTTTTTATCATCATTCTCGGAATCGGTCTGTTCGGTTGGGTGCTGTCCGCAACCCAGCTTTCCACCTTGCAGGCTGTTTCGACAGGCTACGATTATGCACAAAAGAACCAACTGTATTCGGCGGTTCAGTCCTTCAGCAGTGCCGGCAGTGTCGGTTGGAAAACGGCGAGAAGTGCCGTTGATATGTATCAAAAATCCGGTTATCTCAGCGGCATCAGCTCCACGGTATCCACTTATTTTTATGATGCAGAGGCCGATTCGGACACCGAGCTTACCCTTGCGGATAAAATCGGCAAGGCGAATTTGAACGCTCCGTGGAACAAAAATGTTAAAAAAATCAGCACGGATTACAACAAGGCGATGGAAGCTTACGAAAAGTATTACGCCTATTTCTCCGAATACGATGAACAGATGTATTACGGCGAAATCCAAGTTGAAGATGTTCCGTACGATGATTTGATTAAAAAGCTTGAGGAAGCAAAAAAGACCGACAAATCCACAGAAGGTCTTGCTTTTATCAACTATTGTGAGTGGTATTTGACCTCGAACTGTGAAAAAGGGCTTGACCTTGAGCTGAAGTATATGAAAGAGGTTCAAAAGGCTCGCCCGGATTACACTTGGCTGTATCTTTCCCAGTTGACGGAGCTTTTTATCAATGCAAAAGACTATGAAACTGCCGAGAAGTACTGCAAGCAGATGGAGGAAACCAATGCGGATGACTATTATGCACAGTATTACCGTGCGATGATTCTCCGTGTGCAGGGTAAATACGATGAGGCGATAAAGCTCATGGATGCTGTGATTGCCGATTATGACAACAACGGCTTCTACCTCGCTTACTACGAAGCGGGCATCAACGCTTTCCTCAAGGGCGATGTCAAAAAGGCAACCTCCTACATTCAGGTTTGCTACGACGGCGAATATCTCAACTACAACACGGCGAATTTCTACGCTTTGCTGTGCAAGGTTGCCGGCGATAACGACGGCTACAAAGCGGTTGTTGAAATGCTTCAGGGCTATGAAATGGATATCAGCCCGACGGTTGAGGCGTATATGAACAAAAAGATTACGGCTTTGCAGCTGTTTAATGAAAACAACGGCGTGTTTGAATCTAACGAAAGCGAGGCGTCCGAACAGAAATGACCGTATTTTATGTAATTACCAAATTTTTGACTTTTCCCGGCGCAATTACCAAGTCGCTGTTTGAGCACATCATGTGCAAGATTTTGAAGCTTCCCGTGGAAGATACCCGTTGCCTGCGCACCGATGAAATGTGCGGTCACATTGAGCATGAGCTGGTTGAACGCCCGGCGGCAAGCTTTTGGTATTGCTTCATTCCGGGGTTGCTCAACTTCTTTCTCGGCTTGAATTTGTCGATTTTTGCCATCATCAACATCTTTGTTCTCGGCAATTACACCGGCTTCATTGAAAACAATTCGCTTTTGTCGAGTATTTTCTCCTCGGCAATGACGAATAATACCGTTTTGGTCGGTACGATGAATTTTCTTTTGCCTTGCTTCTTCCTGTGGCTCGGCTTTTCCATGCTCGTTAATTTGGCTCCTTTGCCGGAGGATGCTTTGATGATGAAGGAACAGTTCAAGAACCTCAATACTTTCTGCAAAGTGATTTTTGCACCCGGCTACTTTGTTATGCGCATCGGTGCCGCGTTGGAAAGCAGGGGCTTGACCTTCATCCTGTTCGCCGTCATCTGTGCCGTTTTGGCAATCCTTTAATTTCGCATTGGCGTTATCCGATCACAAAGCCACCTGCTCATCGGGTGGCTTTTTTGCTGCCTGTGATGATTATGCCTTCAATCGCCGTGCTGTATTTGACTTTTTGTTGAAAAATCAGCCGATATGTGCTATGATATTGAATAATGATGATAACGGAGGAATAACCATGAAACGAACACTGTCTATCTCTCTTGCCCTCGTCTTGCTTTTTTCGGTGCTCTCTTTTTCAAGCTATGCCAAGGTTACAAAAATAAGCAATGTCAACGATGCCACAAATTTTATTTTGGAGCAGGAGGAGCTGTTTGTGATTCGGCGTGCAACCTTCAGCGAAAGCGGCAAAGCAGGGCGCAGTGTGTATTTGATTGCGCTCGGCGGTTCGGATTTTTCGCTGGATGAAACCCATATTCAGTGCCTGCAAAATGCTGTTCGCAGCGGCTGTTCCATGCCGAACGCCTATTTGAGTGCGGTGATTGCACAGGCGAATAAAGATATTCCGAAGGGCAGTGAGGTTCTTTTGATCGGTCACAGCTTCGGCGGTATGATTGCGCAGCAGTTCGCCGATGATGCGACGATGAAAGCAAATTATACCATTACGAATGTGCTTGCCATGGGCTCGCCCTACATTTTGGATACCGCTCGGGAGGGTGCGTTGCACCGCATGGCGGACAGCAGTGATTTCGTGCCGTATTTGAGCATGGCAACCCTGCTCGGAATGTATTCCAAAAATCTCAGCGTGGAAACGGGCGGATATGTGTCCGGCATGATGGCGCACAGCCTTTCCTACAACACGGCTGCCTGTTGGCAGGTGTATGACGCACTCGGTGTAAAGGGCGGCACTTCCACCGTCAGCGTTTTATGAGTTTTCGGCAGGCTTTCGGGTTCGATTGCCTGCTTTTTTCATAAAAACGGCAAGAAATATGCCGTTTTCTCTTTCTTTTCGTATTTGTTTGTTGTATAATGAACAAAATTGCCGTTGATTTACTTGACATCGCAAATCAATAAGTTATGCCGAAAGGCAACAGATAAACAAAGGAGGAAATCCCCCATGAATGAAAACTTCAATTACAAAATGGAGCTGACCGATGAACAAGCGGCGATTCTTCACGGCTCCAAGGGCGAAACCATGGCAAAGGTCATGCAGACCCTTGTGCTTTACGGTGATGCGTTCGGTGCGCCGAAAATGGTTCCCGTTACCAGCAAAATGGGTCACTTGGTTACCAGCTTCGGCCTTGGTGTTATGAAGCCGGTTCACGATTTGATGGATCAGCTCATTAAAGGCGGCGCTATCTCCGGTCAGAAATTCTCCGTTGACCCCAAGCCTCTTGACCCCAAGGTTCCCGCAAACTTCCTTCAAAATTTCGTTTTCAAAAAATTCATGTATTCCGTTCAGGATAATTACGATAATCAGCTTGACAAGCTCGGCTTGATTAACCGTGATTCTTACACCTGCACCTGCTACATGGACGAAGTCGGTAATAAACCCGAGCAGGGTGACATCCTCTCATGGGCGGAATCCTCTGCTGTTGTTTACGCAAACTCCGTTCTCGGCGCCCGCTGCAACCGTAACTCCGGCATTATCGAGCTGTTCGGCTCCATTGTCGGTTTTGTGCCCTATTTCGGCTTGCTGACCGATGAAGGCAGAAAGGCAACTTGGGTTGTCGAAGTTAAGACCACCAAAAAGCCCGAGGCACAGATTCTCGGCTCGGCTATCGGCATGAAGGTTATGGAAGATGTTCCCTTCATCAAGGGTCTTGACAAGTGGCTCGGTACGGAGCTTGACGGTGACACCACCGCATACTTAAAGGATTTCGGTGCGGCTACGGCTTCCAACGGTGCCGTCGGTCTTTATCACATCGAAAACCTCACGCCCGAAGCCAAGGATCAGGGTGCAGGCTTGATTGCCGAAAATGCACAGACTTATGTCATTGATGATGCCGAGCTTGAGAGAGTTTACAAGAATTATCCGGTCATGTGGAAAGACAAGAACGCCGCTCCGAAGCTTTGCTTTGTCGGCTGCCCGCACCTTTCTCTTGCGCAGTTGATTGAGTGGACAAATAATGTCAGCGAAGGCTTGAAGAAGAACGGCTTGAAGAAGGTTTCCGTTCCCACGGTCTTCACCGCTGCGCCCGGCGTTATCGAGCAGTTTGAAAAGACGGAGTATGCCGCAAAGCTTCAGGCAACCGGCGTTATCCTCAGCTACATCTGCCCGCTGATGTACATGAACAATCCTCTTTCCAAGAAGATGCCTGTCATCACCAACTCCAATAAGCTTCGCACCTACACCACCGCCCGTTACTACAAGAGCGATGAGATCCTTTCCATCATCACCAAGGAGGTAAAGTAAAATGAAACAGTTCAAAGGTCGTCCGGTCGTTGCCGGCACATGCACGGCTCCTGCCCTCGTTTCCCACAGCGGTTTCAATACCCTTGCCTCTTTCCAGGGTGCACTTCAGTTCGGAGATCTTCCGATTATCGGCAACAAATATAAAGAAACCGAATGCGATGATCAGAACAACAAGGAGCTGTTCGGTAAGCCCATGCTCAACCGTGCTCTTTGCCTGCCCCAGACCATCGGTTCCACCACCGGCGGTATGATT
>DNXM01000139.1:5209-5388 GCA_003505905.1 Oscillospiraceae bacterium | reverse complement strand
CTGCGCAAAGGCTCTCGGCAAGTGCCCGTCCTGCCTGCTCTTCTCCGAGCATATTGACTCTCTTGCCGCCGCAGGTGCCGTTATCTCCGCCGTTTGGGCGGACAGTCCCATGCCTGTCATCGACTGCTTGGGTCAGGAATTCCTTGACACCGTTAAGGATGGCGATACCATCACCGTCG
>DNXM01000139.1:2978-5152 GCA_003505905.1 Oscillospiraceae bacterium | reverse complement strand
ATCACCGTCAGCGAAGACGGCACGGTTACCATCGGCTGATTCAATCAAGTAAAAAAAGAAAAGGTCGCCGAGCGTTTCGTTCGGCGACCTTTTTTGGGTGTGCTGTTTACCATGTAAGCATGACTTTCAATCCGTCTGCGGAGTAGGTGACATCGTGATAAATGTTTTTGTCAAGTGCCTTGCAGAACGCCTGAAGCATTTCGGCATCTTTCATTTCAACGGTGAATTTCATCGTCAGCTCGTCAGCCGAATAGGCGTTTCGCATGAGCTTAAAGCCGTTTGCCCACCAGTGGCTTTCTTCGGCACGGCTGAAAATCAGTTCGTCCCCATGGTACAAATCAAGACTCAATTTCAGCAAATCGTCATTGCTTGCACAATCGTAATATGTGCCGACCTTGCTTTCATCTCGGTTATAAACGCCGACCTCCGCACCGTTTGCAAGGAGGTATTTGCCTTTCCAAATTTGAATCATCCACTCCTTACCGGCATAATCAAACTTGAAGCGTCTGGTGCGATAGTAGAAAAACGGGGTCGTGTAGCAGAATAAATCATATTCCAAGCAAAAACCGAAATTGCGCATCCAGCAGTTTATCGGGGCATAAACCATCATGTCGTTTAGGTTAAAATCAAAGCCCAAGTTTGCCATTCCTTGTTGGTTATTGCCGAAAAATTCACCGGTAACGGCGTTGTAGTAAGCTCCCGTCATCAGTTTTTCCGAACCGTCAACATAATAAATGTTCAGCGCAAATTCGTAAAGATTCGGTTGGCTTTCACCGCATGGTTCAAGCGTAATATCGCATCGTTCAAAGCCGCTGAAATAAGCACCGATGAGATAAAACAAAAGCGCCATGGCATCGTTGTGCTGCTGCGAATAGCTGTCACGGATTTCGTACATTTTGCTGCGGAAGGCTACCGTGTCAATATGAAACACGGTGTTTACAATTTTTATCGGCGTATTCACATCCGGCAAATTGGTGACCATTTTTTCAATATCCAAATCGCTTTCGGCTTTGATGCGGTCGCAAATCTCTTTTGTCGAAGTGTCCAGCGCAATATCAAAGGCACGGTTTTGCATCATGGCACGACCCGAGCCGAACAAGCCGCTGAAAAGTGTTGCCAACGACAGGAGCAGTGAAGTAATTCGTTGAAACATGGTAATCATTCCTCTCTTCCTTTTTCTTTTCCATTATATCGGAAAAGGGAGCAAATTGCAAGCGAAAATGAACAAAAAATAAATGGAATATGTACAAAAAATGAATTAAACATTGCGCCGTCTTGACAGATAGTTCACGGTTTGGTACGATGTTACAAAACAGCAGGAGGTCATTTCACATGAAAACCACTTTTGTAAAAGTGCTGGCGACAATTTGTTCACTCCTTTTCACCCTTGCGGGTGTGAGCGAGTCGACGGTCGGCTACACAAAGGGAACACCGATTGTCGCAAAGAAGCAGGAATATTGCTTTGATGACAGCGGTATTCTTATCGGCGGATATTACGGTCAGGCAGGGCAGGCGAAGCTTGCCAAGGATGCGGGAATCGACTTTGTGATTGCAACGGGCGTTACCGAAACAATGCTTGATGAATACGGCAGCAACGGAGTCGGCGTGATTGCGGCAGGCTACAATCTGCCCCGTTTTTACGGCAATGTCACCGATGCGCAGGCACAAAGCTGGATTAACTTTACCGGCACAGGCTACAAGGACCATGCGGCGCTTTGGGGCGACGATATGATTGATGAGCCGACGGCGGCTTGCTTCGGTACGCTGGCAAAATCCGCAAAGGCTTATAAGGCGGCAAAGCCGAACAAGATTTGCTTAATTAACCTGTTCCCCAATTATGCAGACAGCGAACAGCTCGGTGAAACATCCACGCTGAATATTGCACAAAAGGCTTTGCTGCTGTTCACCGATGTGGCGAACAACAGCAACGACCAATACCGCAAGCACGTGTCCGATTATGTCAACACAATTGATACGGACTATATTTGCGCCGACATCTATCCGTATTCCTCCACGCAGAAGAAGGACGGAACCGAAAAGAAAACAACGGGCGGCGGTTATATCCGCAACCTTGATATTTTGGCAGATGCCTGCCGTGGCACGAACCGCAATCTGTGGATTATCACGCAGGCGGCGGGTGAAACCAAAAACGGTGTCCAAGGCGAAAGCAAGTC
>DNXM01000139.1:1133-2960 GCA_003505905.1 Oscillospiraceae bacterium | reverse complement strand
CGTTACTGCGATGAAGTGTCCGACATCAGCCAGCAGGCCTATGCGTGCCTTGCGTTCGGCGCAAAGGCAATCATTCACGGTGAGTTTTCCAACATGGGTTGGTGGGATTTGGATTCCCATTTGATTGGTGCAAACGGTAAGCCGACCGATACATATTATGCCGCTCAAAAAGTGGATTATGATTTGAAGGCGTTCTCGGCGGTTTACGGTCGCTACACATATTCCGGCACTTATTTAATCAATTCACTGCGTGTCGCAGGTTACGGCTACGGTCCGCTTGCCGCATCAAAGGGCGTGGATAAGGCGGAAATTGTGTCGGCAAACGGTTTGTTGGTTGGTGCCTTCAAGGGTGAAAAAGACGAAAAAGCATATGTCATTACCAACATGGAAGAATTGAACAATCAGACCACGGCGCACGCTTCATTCTTTGTGCCGCAGGGTAAGATAGCAACCGTATATCAAGGCTGCATGACAAAACACTATCCGGGCAATCAGTATTTTGATTTGACCTTGACCCCCGGTGAAGGTGTGTTTATTACCGTTCAATAATTATTTTCGAACACCGCTGAACTTTCGGCGGTGTTTTTCGTTTTTGCGGTGTTGATTGAGCTGTTCGAATGTCCATATTATGCTGTATGAATGAAAGCGTTGCACCGCAATTGGACTATGGCAGATAAACATTGTTGTTTTCCGCTTGACAGAAAGCTCAAAAATAGAGTAAGATGAAACCAACCACTAAATGGAGGTGCTAACATTATGAGCGAAGTAATGGAATACAAATGTCCTGCGTGCAACGGAACACTTGCATTCGATTCCGCAACTCAAAAGATGAAATGTCCTTTTTGCGACAGCTTGTACGATGTGGCTGAACTGAAGGGCAAGGATGAAGAGCTAAATCAAATACCCGATATGGCAAATGTTCCGCAAGACCGTTTCGCATGGGACGATTCGTCCGGAGAAGCATGGTCGGAGAGCGAAACCGAGGGTATGTCGGTGTTCACCTGCCAGTCCTGCGGCGGTGAAATTATCGGCGACAGCAACACCGGCGCAACCTCTTGCCCCTATTGCGGCAACAATGTTGTGTTGACCGACCGTTTCCGTGGTGCGTTGAAGCCGAATTATGTCATTCCGTTTAAGCTTGACAAAAATGCGGCGAAAGAAAAATACAAACAGCACATCGGCAAGAAGTTCCTTTTGCCGAAAATGTTCAGCTCCGAAAACCACATTGACGAAATCAAAGGCGTTTATGTGCCGTTTTGGGTGTACGACTCGCAGGTGAATGCCTTTGCCCGTTTTGAGGCGGAGAATATTCGCCATTGGAGCGATTCGCAGTATAACTATACCGAAACAACCACATTTGATGTTTACCGTTCGGGTCAAATGGCGTTTCAGCACATCCCCGTGGACGGCTCCACCAAAATGCCCGATGATTTGATGGAATCCATTGAACCGTTTGATTTCCGTGAGGCTGTGCCGTTCCAAACCTCTTATTTGGCGGGCTATTTTGCCGATAAGTACGATGTGGACAGCAAGCAGAGTGAGGCGAGAGCCAACGAACGGCTTCGCCAAAGCACGATTGAGGTTTTGCGTGACACGGTTAGGGGATACGACAGCGTGATGGTTTTCAACGGAGAAAACTTCTTCCGCAAGCTCAACCAAATGCAGGGCAGTGGTTATGTCAATCCCTTCGGAACCGCCAACCAAACGGGAAGCGGCATTCAGATGCTGCAGGGCACAGTTGGCTATGCGCTTTATCCGGTTTATCTGCTCACCACAACCTACAAGGGCGAAAAATACACCTTTGCCATGAACGGTCAAACCGGCAAA
>DNXM01000139.1:0-1104 GCA_003505905.1 Oscillospiraceae bacterium | reverse complement strand
TCCTGTGGATAAACAAAAGCAAGCACTTACCTTTGCTTCCGTTTTTGCCGGAGCAACGGCACTTTGCACGCTTTTGCTCCACCTGTTTTTGAAGTGAGGAGGATAGAAATGAAAAAGTCATTTTTGGTTATGCTTTCGGTTCTTCTCCTGCTTCCGACCTTGTTTATAACGAGCTTTGCTGAGGATGAGGAGTCGCTCGATACGATGGCGTATATGCCCCGTGTGATGGATTCGGCGGATTTGCTCACCTATGAGCAGGAAACCGATTTGGAGGGACGAATTGCGACAATTGCCGAAGCCTATTCGTTTGATGTCGTTCTTGTCACCGTAACGGATATGACCGGCTATTCCGCCATGGATTATGCGGATAATTTTTACGATTACGGCGGCTACGGCTACGGTGAAAACCGTGACGGCTGTCTGCTTTTGATTCACATGGATGAAGACCGAGGTTATTGGATTTCCACAACAGGTCTTGGCATTGAGGCAATGAGCGATGCGGATATCGACGACATCGGCGAAGCCATCGTGCCGTATCTTTCCGACGGCGATTACTACACGGCTTGTCTAACTTTCGTAGATCAGGTTAATACCTGCGTGGATGTTGCCGTCAACGGCAGAGGCTTCCAACTGAAATATTTGCTCTTCGGTGCGGTAGTAGGCTTGGTGATTGCGCTGCTTGTCCTCAAAGTGCTGAAGGGTCAGCTCAAGACCGTTGCTCCCAAGGCGAGCGCAAGTGATTATTTCGTCAACGGCAGTTTGGTGATGACGGGCGGCTATGATTTGCCTGTCGGTCACCATGTTGCACGCACACAAAAACAAAGCCAGTCCTCGGGTTCGTCCACGCACACAAGCTCGTCGGGCACAACCCACGGCGGCGGAGGAGGTAATTTCTAATGAACGCAACTTTTTCTTTTGCATCGGTTCCCACTTGTGTTTCCCAGCTTCAGTCACTGCCCGAGCATTCGTTGGATACGCCGTTCAAAACGGCTGCATTGACGCTGTTGGTGCTTTGCCACTACAAAAACGATGTCAATGCCGTCATTGAAATGCTCAACGATTTGAAGGGTCCCGAGAATATGTCGGTTTACGAACAGCAGTTTT
>DNXM01000215.1:6774-6992 GCA_003505905.1 Oscillospiraceae bacterium | reverse complement strand
GCCGCCGCTTCACCGCACATTGTGTGGTCGATTGTGTTCATTGTTGTGCCGCTGTTTGCCGTCATTTATTATGCGTTCACCAATGCAGAAGGCAAGTTTTCGCTTGACAGCATTATTCAGCTGCGGGATTATTTGCCGACCATCGGCTTGTCCATGTGGTTTGGCTTAATTTCGACGGCAATTTGCTTTTTGCTTGCCTATCCGTTCGCTTATTTTCA
>DNXM01000215.1:0-6763 GCA_003505905.1 Oscillospiraceae bacterium | reverse complement strand
CTCTTTCACAAAAAACAGAAAACACACAGCGCATGATGATTTTGCTTGTCATGCTTCCGATGTGGATGAATCTTTTGATTCGCACCTATTCGTGGATGCTTATTTTGGAGCGTAACGGTCTTTTGAACAAGCTCTTGACCTGCATCGGCTTGGGCTCGCCGAACGGATTTCTCAACACCGGCGGTGCTGTTGTGCTCGGCATGGTTTATAACTACCTGCCTTATATGATTTTGCCGATTTACACCATCATGGCAAAGCTTGACCGCAATGTGATTCAGGCGGCACAGGATCTTGGTTCAAACCGTTTGAACGTACTGCGTCGTGTCATCTTTCCGCTCAGTCTGCCGGGCGTTGTTTCCGGCATTACAATGGTTTTCGTTCCGTCGGTCAGCACCTTCTACATCTCTCAAAAGCTCGGCGGCGGCAGCTTCCTGCTCATCGGCGACGCCATTGAAAGTCAGTTCCAAAGCGTGAACAATTTCAATCTCGGTGCGTCCCTTTCCTTGATTTTGATGGTTCTGATTTTGATTTCCATGGCGATTATGAATCGCTTTACGGATGACGATGAGGGAGGCATGATTGTATGAAGCTCACCGCTAAAATCTACCTTTCCTTGGTTTATCTGTTTCTCTATGCGCCGATTTTCGTTCTCATTTTCTTTTCATTCAATGCAGGACGCAGTACGGCGGTTTTTGAAGGCTTTTCCCTTAAGTGGTATGAAGAAATTCTCAACGATTCCACAACACTGAATGCGTTAAAAAACACGCTGACGCTTGCGGTTTCCTCCTCCGTTGTTGCGACCGTAATCGGTACGGCGGCAGCTGTCGGCATTGACCGTATGCGCTCAAAGTATATTAAATCGCTGACCATGTCGGTCACAAATATTCCGATGATGAACCCGGATATTGTTACGGGTATTTCCATGATGCTGCTGTTTGTTTTTATCGGCAGATTTCTTCATGTCAGCAATGTTCTCGGTTTCGGCACTCTTCTCATTGCCCATGTTACATTCAACTTACCGTATGTGATTTTGAATGTTCTTCCCAAGCTCCGACAGATGGATTCTCACCTGGAAGAAGCGGCGCAGGACTTGGGCTGTACGCCGATTAAGGCTTTTTTCAAAGCGACTCTGCCATCCATCATGGGCGGCGTTTTCTCGGGCTTGATTATGGCGTTTACGCTTTCGCTCGATGATTTTATCATCAGCTATTTCGTTACGGGTCCGAACTTTCAAACGCTTCCGTTGCGCATCTATGCCATGACTAAAAAAACCGTCAAGCCTGATATGTATGCGCTTTCGACCATCATTTTCTTTGTCATTCTCGTTTTGCTCATTCTTGTGAATGTTTCGCAGGCTCGGGCAGACAAAAGGAATAAAACGCCACAACTTTGACCGAAAGGGGATTTGTTTTGTGAAAAAAATTGTTGCTGTTCTTCTCTGTGTGCTGTTTATAGGCTGTTGCTTCTTCGGCTGCGGTAAGTCGGAGGCTTCCTCTTTGAAGGTGGAGGGTACCTATCCCCGTGACTATGAAGGTACTGTGCTGAATGTTTACAACTGGGGTCAGTATATGTCTGATGGCTCCGAGGGTTCTCTGAATGTCAATGAAGAGTTTGAAAAGCTCACCGGCATACAGGTGAATTATGCGGAATATGAGTCAAATGAAAGCCTCTATACCAAGCTGAAAAGCGGTGGTGCGGCTTATGATATTATCATTCCGTCCGATTATATGGTTGCCCGTTTGATTAAAGAAGACCTTTTGCAGAAGTTTGACCCGACTGTTCTTTCCAATTATAAGTATATTTTGGACGATTTTAAAAATATCTATTTCGATCCGAACAACGAATATTCCGTACCTTATCAGTACTGCTGCGTCGGTTTGATTTACAACACAACCATGGTCGAAGGCACTCCTGACAGTTGGAGCATCATGTGGGATCAAAAATACAGCGGCAATATTTTGAATTTCAACAATTCCCGTGACGGTTTCGGTGTTGCGCAATATTATCTGCAGCAGGATATCAACACAGCCGACAAAGCGGATTGGGACGCCGCTTTTGAAAAGCTGAAAGAGCAAAAGCCGCTCATTCAGTCCTATGTTATGGACGAGGTGTTCAACAAGATGGAGGGCGGAAACGCCGCCATCGCACCGTATTATTCCGGCGATTTTCTCACCATGCAGGAAGTGAATCCCGACCTTGCTTTTGTTTACCCGAAGGAGGGCAGCAACATCTCCGTTGACTCGGTTTGCATTCCGGCTTGTGCCGGCAATGTCGAAGCGGCAAAGCTTTACATCAATTTCCTGATGGAGCCGGAGGTTGCTTTGGCAAACGCCGAAACAATTTGCTATGCGTCCCCGAACTCGGCGGTTATTTCAAATCCAAATTATTCGCTGAAGGATAATGAGGTAATTTATCCGCCGCAGGATGTTTTGAAGAAGATGCAGTTCTTCCAAAATCTTGACCAGGAAACCCTTGCTTACATCAACAATCTGTGGAATCAATTGAAGATTTCTTAAGGTGGAAAATGACGATGAAACGATTCCTTTCTTTCCTTCTTTGCGTTGTTCTCTTATTCTCTTTGACTTCGGTTGCTTTTGCAAAGCCGAAAAAAGAGTCTCCCGTGCTCTATGTTGCGGGCTTGGCAAGCCGTGAGCTTATTAACCAAGACGACGGCTCGGTGGTGTTTCCGCCCTCGAGCGACACGATAACCGCTTCCATCAAAAGCGCTGTCGTTCCTTTGCTGTTCAACGGGCTTCTCATGCGTGATTGGAACGGTGCGGCAAAGGCTCTCTGCAAGGCGGCAAATGGCATTTTCGAGTCTTGTAAGATGAAGCCGAACACGACTTCGCTTTACAATGTCGATATCAAATCGTCCGACCGTGATACAACCTCTGTCGAGGTTTACAACAACGGTGGTGAGTATTTCTTTACCTACGATTGGCGCTATTCGCCGTTGGATATTGCCGATTTGCTTAATGATCGAATCAATGAAATTTTGAAAAACACGGGCTGTGAAAGAATAAAGCTTTATTCCCACAGCATGGGCGGTTGTGTGGTATTAAGCTACTTGGAAAAGTACGGCTACTCCAAGGTTGACAAGCTTCTTATGACCGATTCCGCTTTTCAGGGTATGGACTTTGTCGGCGAATTATTCAGCGGAAAGGTTCATGTCAACCCGGATTCGTTGACGAATTTCGTTACGGATTTGGTGACGGGAACGGAATACGACTGGGTCGCCGAGTTGATGAATGTTTTGTATAAGCTTCATTTGACGGACGCACTTTGCAAGGTTGTCAACGATGTGATTGTCGGCAATATGATTGATACCGTCTGTGAGGAGATGCGTGATTTCATCTTTATGTTGCCTGCCATTTGGTCCTTCTGCCCGGCGAAGGATTATCCGACCTGCCGCAAATTTGCTTTCGGCGATACACCCGCAGAGGAATACGAAATTTTAGTTCAAAAAACCGATTACTACATTTACAATGTTCAGTCGAAAATTGAGGAAATTTTGGATGGTGCACTGGCAAGCGGTGTAGAGCTTGCGATTGTTGCTTCCTACAACCGTCCTGCGATTCCGATTGTTTCTTCGGCGGTCAATCAGTCCGATGGAACAATTGATGCGAAATTCGCTTCTGTCGGTGCAACCGTTGCGCTTTACGGCAAAACGCTCGGTAATAATGTTCAGCAAAAGGTGAATTGCGGTCACAATCACATTTCCGCCGACCTTGTTATTGACGCTTCGACTTGTTTGTATCCCGAATACACTTGGTTTATTCGCAACATCGGTCATTCCGAGGGCTGTAAGGGCGATGATGAGTTTTGCGATTGGTTTTTGAATTATGACGGTCAACCGACTGTTTTTACAAATCCGAAATATCCGCAGTTCTTCAACTATGACCGCAATACGGAGGATTTTACTCCTTTGGGAACATATCAAGCCAAAACATAACCGCCAAGCGGATAGGATTTCACTGTAAACATTAAAATTATTCGGATAATCGCCGAATTTCGGTTGAATTTAACACAGTAATATGGTACAATTTGGGTGTCAAGGGAATTGACACCCATTTTATTTTTTGAGGTGACTTATGAATTACTTAATCAACACCGAGAATTATCGCAATTTCCAAACAATTGAGATTAATAAACGAGAGGGTAGAGCTTATTTTATTCCTTACACGGATAAGGATAAGCTTTGCGCTGTTTCCTTTGCAAAAGAGCGTTACGAAAGCGACATGGTTCGTGTCCTTTCGAGTGATTGGGGTTTCCGTTATTATGCGGATGCGGCGGACATTCCGCAAATCGTCAACACGGAGGATATGGTTTTCGACACCGTTCAAGTTCCCTGCACTTGGCAGAGAACGGGGTACGAACCGCCCGTTTATTTGAACTGCCCTTATGAATTTGAAACCAAGCCGCCGATGCTGCCTGAAAAAATGTCGGCAGGCATTTACCGCAAGACTTTTCAGGTGGACGACACGGAAAAGGTGTTTTTGATTGCCTTTCTCGGCGTTTGTCCCTGCATTGATTTGTATTTGAACGGCAGTTTTATCGGTTACAGCGAGGGTTCACACAACACGGCGGAGTTTGATTTGACGGGTTTGGTGAAAACGGGTGAAAACGAGTTGCTTGCCGTTTTGCACAAGTGGTCAACGGGTACATTTTTAGAATGCCAGGATATGTTCCGTGAAAACGGAATTTTCCGTGATGTTCTTCTCTATGAATTTCCGAAAACTTACATCAATGACTATTTTCTGCGCACATCCAAAAAGGTCGACGGATACTGTTTGAATGCCGAAATCACCGTGAACGGTGAGGCAGACGGCTATTCGGTTGCGCTCGAAGCGACGGACGCCGACGGCAAAGTTTTATTCAGCGGTGAAAAGCCCGCAAATGAAATGCTGTGCTTTGACGGATTGCAGGTAAACGAATGGAGTGCCGAAATTCCGAATATCTACCGTGTGTTGATTTCACTGAAAAAAGACGGCGGTATTATCGAAAATATCCGTGCCGTACTGGGTTTCAAAACTGTGAAAATCAACAAAAATATTTATTTGTTCAACGGCAGTAAAATTAAATTCAAGGGTGTAAACCACCATGATACGCATTACAAAAACGGCTATGTAATGAGTTTTGAAGACCTCGAAAAAGATGTTAAGCTGATGAAAGGCCTCAATGTCAATGCGGTGCGCACCTCTCACTATCCGCCTGACCCGAATCTTTTGCTTCTGGCGGATATTTACGGACTCTATGTGGTGGATGAAGCAGACATCGAAACGCACGGCTGCGGTTGTGACCCACACAACAAAATCAATTTAATCAGCAACGATATCAAATGGGCACCTCGTTATGTGGACCGCGTTTTGCGGATGTATCGCCGTGACCGTAATCATCCGTGTATTGCCATGTGGTCGTTGGGCAACGAGGCAGGCGGTATCAAATGCCAGGATGCCTGCTACAATGAGCTGCACGCTGTTTGTCCCGAAATCCCCGTGCACTATGAGGGAGCGATAAATTCCCCGAGAATGGGATACGATGTGATTTCCGAGATGTATACCGCTGATGCTGATTTGCGCAAGGTTGCAAACGGAACAAGAGGAAAGGGTTACCGTCAAAAGCCGTTTTTCCTTTGCGAATACTGCCACGCCATGGGCGTCGGACCCGGTTCACTGGAGGATTATTGGCAGCTGTTTTACGCCAACGACAATCTGATGGGCGGCTGCATTTGGGAATGGGCTGACCATGCGGTTTTCCATGAAGGCGGTGAACTGAAATACACCTACGGCGGCGACCACGGCGAGCGCAAGCACGATAACAACTTCTGCGTGGACGGTTTGGTTTATCCCGACCGCACACCGCACACGGGTGCTTACGAAATGCAAAATGTTTATCGGCCGCTCCGTGTACGCTACACAAGGGGCAGTAGCTTTGCTTTCCTCAACACCAATCGTTTCCGCTCGTCCGGCTATATTACCGTTCGCTGGACGGTGCTGAAAAACGGTGTTGCGATAAAGAACGGTGAACTGAATCCCGATATTGCACCTTGTACCGAGCGTGTTTTCAAAATTGATTTGCCGAAGATGAATGAGGATTACGAATACCATGTGAATTTTGATTACTTTGACGGCAAAACAAAGCTTGCGGGCGAACAAATTGCTCTTAACGAGGTCTATACAAAATTTGTGCGCAAAAACTGCACGGATATCAAAATCGAAGAGAATATTACAAGTTTAATTGTTCACTTCAACGGTGGTCAGGCGGCCTTTGACATGAGAACGGGTGATTTCATTTCTTATATTTTCGGCGGCAAAGAAATGCTCAACGCCGAGCGAAAGGGAATGATGACGGTTGCACCGAATATCTATCGTGCCGTAACGGATAACGATGTACCACGACTCGGCAAAAAATGGATTGCCAACGGCTACGATAAATGCTACTGCAAGCTGGAAGATATTGAGTACAGCTTGGACTACAACGAAGTTGAGGTGGATATTGAACATTTCATTTGTTCGGGTAACAAAAAGCTGTTCAAATCCCGCCTTGAGTATACGGTCAAAGGCAACGGAACCGTAAAAATAAAAGCGGATATTAAGCCGGCGAAGTTTTTTGTTGAGGACGATTTGGCTCGTTTCGGTTTGATGCTTGAAATGCCCCACAGTTTTGATATGATTGAATACTACGGACTGGGTGAACACGAAAACCTGCCCGATTTCAAAGCACAGTCCCGCATTGGTATTTTCAAAACAACAATTGATGAAAT